>NZ_QKMA01000012.1:0-77793 GCF_003208255.1 Thioalkalivibrio sp. ALE21 | reverse complement strand
TCGGGCGCCCCACGATCAGCCGGGCCGGGACCGGGGCACCAATGGCCGGAGCGCCTCCGGTTTACCCCCTCCCGTTGCGAGCCCCTTGCGGAGGGTGCCTCGCGCCGGAAACAAGGCGCCGGATGTCTGAGCGAAGCGTAGCTTCGCGAGTTCGGCGCCGCCGGCGCGAGGTGCCCGGAGCAAGGTTCCCGGGCGAGCTCCGGGTGCCCTTCTTTGGGTCCTTTCTTGGGCAAGCAAGAAAGGACCTCGCGGTGCGCTCGCGAGAGAGCGCACCCCCCGGCGGCAGCCGAAAGCCCCGGACTCCGCAGCGCCAGCTCAAGACCCCGCGGCAGCGGTCAAGCACGGGCATGGCCGTTCAGCCGCCACTCAGGCAGCCCCGGCACGATAGACTGACAGGGCCGCCCCGGCGGCCATCATGTTCCATCCGACAGGGATTGCCGCCATGACCATGACCCGATCCGTTGCCCGCTTCGCCCTGATATCCGCCGTGCTGGGCCTGGCCCTGATGCTGGCCGCCTGTGCCCCGCGCATCTACGGCGTGCCGGAGGAGCACTGGGAGCAGATGAGCGAATCCGAGCGCCAGGAGGCGATGCGCGCCTGGGAGTCGGTGCAGAAGGAGCGCGAACAGACCCGGCGCGAGCAGCAGAAGATCGAGGCGCGCGAGCGGGCGGAACGCCAGGCGCGCATCGACCGCATCCACCGCGGCGAGGAGGGGCACTTCGGTGACCTGATCCGCGTAAGCCTGGAGCGCGGGCGGATGCGCATCGGCGGCCGCGAACGGCGCTATGCCCCGCTGGCCTTCACCCTGGCGGATGGCGAGACACGCACGGTGGAGGTCCACAGCGAACGACGTTCGGGGGAGATGAAAGTCGCCTACCGCGAAGGTCTGCTGCTGCTGGATCTGCCGTCCCGTGGCCGCAACGAGTACGGCGCGGCCCGCCTGCCGTGGCGCTCCGGCTGGCGCCGGGGCGAGACCCGCCGGGTGGATTCCGACGGGCCGCTGGAGCTGCGCAACGTGCGCGTGCACGTGGAGGCGGTGCCCCTGCCCGGGCATGGTGCCCGGCGGTTCTGATCATGCGGCGCCGGCCCGGCCCTGTTCACCTGCAAGCAGGCTCCCACAGGCATCGGGGCAACCCTGACCGCGAATCAGTACCCCGGGCGGGTGCCCGGACCCGGTACCCGGTGGGCCGGCACCGGGTCGTCGACATGCTCGGCGGTGCGCAGGCGCCGGCTCTTTTCCACCATGCGCCAGCAGGAACGATTGTTGTTGTAGCGCGAGACATGCTGCAGCGGGACCCACAGCACGGCGTGCGATTCGTGGCTGCCGGGGATCTCCAGGCGGTCGTCGATCTCCACCAGAAAGCGCACGTCGATGTGATCGTGCTGCGGAAACTCGGGGCTGGCGGGGATGGTGTGGATATCCAGATCGAAGACGTCTTCGGCGACCAGACGGATGTGCTCGCGCGCCAGCCCGGTCTCCTCGTGCACCTCGCGCAGGGCCACCTGGAGGATGTCGGCCTGACCGTCCGCATGGCCGCCGGGCTGGAACCAGCGGTTGTGCTTGCCGTGCAGCAACATCAGCGCCCGCTCGCGGTCGGGGCTGAGAACCCAGGCGGAGCCGGTGACATGCGCCGGCAGCAGATCGCAGTTGAAGCAGTCGGGGTGCCGACGGACGAAATCCAGCGCGCGGCGGCGAAAGCCCGCCTCCTCGATGAACGGGGCCTGGTGACGTTGCAGCAGATGCAGCAGCTGTTCGCGATGCATGGCGCTCAGGTTCCCGCAGGGCGTTCCAGGGCGGCGCTGGCGGCGCGCGCGGCTTCGTCGATGTCGGCCTCGCTGCCGGCCAGGATCAGACGGCCGAAGGCCCCCACGGCACTAACGTCGATCAGGGTCACGTGCGCCGCCTTCAGGGCCTGGTTCGCCGCATAGATGATGTAGCCCGCCGGCTCGGCCTCGAGGATGAACATGCTCTGTTCCGGCAGGATCATCGAACCGCGACGGTTCTGGCGGTTGATCAGCACCGTGTGGTCGGGCGACATCCCGCGGATGATCTCCTGCCACGGGATGTTGCACTGCTGGCGGTCGGAGACCTCGGCCCCCATGCGCGAGAGCAGCACGCGCCCGGCCTCCTGCACGTCGGAGTCGTCGCGCTGGTGCACCACCATGGAGCCGTATTCGCGTTCCACCACCTGTTGCGACAGGTGCACGCGGGTGGACTTGAGCGCGATGTCGGTCAGGCGGTGCACGGCCATGCCCGGCGAGACCTCCACCCACAGGCAGGAGTCTCCCGGCACCGGCGGGAATCCCTGCGAGACGGTCGCCATGTAGGCCGCCAGCTGCGGCTGCAGGGAGTCCATGTAGACGTAGGTACGGAGCTTGATCATCGATTTCGTCGGGAAGGTCGCCGGGGCCGGCCGCAGGGGGCGTATTCTGGACTGCGGGGCGACGCCGATCAAATCCGCGGGCACGCGGTCACCGAGAACGAATGATAAGCTTCGCGCCATCATCCGGAACCCAGCCCGAATACCATGTCGCAAGCCGATGACCCCGCAGACCTGCTGACCGCTCTCGAAAACGACCCCGACATCGACCTGGCGGAGATCCTCCGGCGCCTGGTCGAATGGCTGCGCCCGAAGGATCCGCAGAACGTCGCTCCGGTCATCGCGCGCCTGGAGTCCCTGGTGGCGGCCCTGCAGGAGCGGCCGGCCCTGCGCGAGCGGCTGCGCCAGCGGCTGGAAAGTGGCCTGGAGGATGCGCGCCACCTGACCCTGTATACCGGGGCCGGTCTGTTCTCGCGGCGCGGGTTCTTCCGCGAGGCCGCGGACCTGCTGTACGAGCGCATCAACCCGTCGCCGATGGACCGCGCAGACCTGCGCGACGTGCTCTATCACGTATTCCACGATCCGGACGACGCGGTCTGGGTGGCACGCCTGCCGGACGATGCCTGGCTGCGCCTGCTGAGCGCGCTGGGCTGCCTCTCCGGCGAGCATCCCGCAGTCGTCGACCGGGCCCGCGAGGAGATCCTCTACGCCCTGGAAATGCTCTCGATCTGGATCGCGGCAGAGGAGCTGGAACCCGAACTCCTGCGTCTGGATCCGTCGATCGCCGAGCGCAATTCGGCCTTCGTGGCGCAGGAACGCGAGATCGCGGCCTACGTGCGCGAGTACCGCGCCTGGCTGCAGGACCCGACCCGCGAGCGCCGTGACGACCGCCATGCGCGGGTCCTGCTGGAGCAGTGCGCCGAGCAGATCGAGAAGCTGCGCACGCTGTCGCACAGCCGTGGCAACAGCCTGTCGCTGACGCACCTGCTGGAGCGGCTGAACCAGACGCTGGCGCGCATCCACAAGCTGCTGGATCTGCTCGAGCCCGAAGACGCCGCGACCACCCGGGCCAGCGGCGTCGGCCTGTTCCGCGAGCTGGTGACCACCAGCGCCCGGCGCCACGGCGTGCGCGCCCTTTGGCAGGACAACATCCGCCAGGTCTCGCGCAGCGTGACCCAGCACGTCTCCGACACCGGGGAGAAATACATCACCCGGGGACGCCAGGAATACTTCGGCATGCTCGGGTCCGGCGCCGGGGCCGGCGTGATCATCGCGCTGATGGCCCTGATCAAGATCCAGATCGGCCACCTCGGACTGTCGGAGGGCTGGTACGCATTCTGGTCCAGCCTCAACTACGGCCTGGGCTTCGTGCTGATCCACATGCTGCACCTGACGGTGGCCACCAAGCAGCCCGCGATGACCGCGGCGCGCATGGCCGCGGCCATCGAACAGACCGAACGCGGCACCGCCGACCCGTCGAAACTCGCCGATCTGCTGGTCCGGGTCGGACGCTCGCAGTTCGCCGCCATCCTCGGCAACGTAGGTGTGGCCCTGCCCATGGCCCTGTTCATCGGTCTGTTCGCGCTGTCGGTCTTCGAACAGCCGGTGCTGGACAGCACGAAGGCCGACTATCTGCTGGACGGCCTGCGCCCGCTCGCCGGGCTCGCCCTGCTGTTCGCGGCCATCGCCGGGGTGTGGCTGTTCGTCTCCGGGCTGGTGGCCGGCTGGCTGGACAACCGCTGCGCCTATCTCGACCTGCCCGGGCGCCTGCGCGAACACCCGCTGCTGCGGCGCCTGCTGCCGCAGCGGGCGCGCCACGGCCTGGCGAACTGGGTCGGCTACCACTATGGCGCCGTGCTCGGCAACATGGTGTTCGGGGCCCTGCTGGGGGCGACCGGCTATGTCGGTTATCTCACCGGGCTGCCGCTGGATATCCAGCACGTGGCGTTCGCGTCGGCCAATCTGGGCTACGTCACGGTGACCGAGGGACTCGCCCTGACCACGTTCGGGCTGTTCCTGGCGTTCGTGCTGCTGATCGGCGCGATCAACCTGTGGGTGAGCTTCGGCCTGGCACTGTACGTGGCGCTGCGCGCCCGCGGCGTGCGCATCGGCTCCCCGGCGCGGCTGCTGCGCGCTTACGGCCGCCACCTGCGGCGCCACCCGGCGGAATTCCTGCTACCACCCCCGCGCTCGCGCGACTGAGCTATCCTCGGGGCATGAGCGATTCGAAGCGCCTGGACGAACTGGTCGCGCGCACCCAGCGCGAGCGTCAGGAGCGCGAGCGCGGCTACCGCGAGCGCGCCCTGGGCATGTACCCCTGGGTCTGCGGACGCTGCGGCCGCGAGTTCACCCGCGCCAACGTGCACGAACTCACGGTCCACCACCGCGACCACAACCACGATAACAACCCGCCGGATGGCAGCAACTGGGAACTGCTGTGCCTGTACTGCCACGACAACGAACACCAGCGCCATGGCGAGGCGCGCGCGGCGGGGCCGTCCGCCGGGGGGACCGGCGCTGCGGCGTCCGGGGGCGCCACCTGGAACCCCTTCGCCGACCTCGCCGAACGTCTGAAGGACCCGGGCAAGGACTGAACCGGGCCGCCCCGCGCCTCCCGGGCGATCACTCCGGCGTAGCGCGCGCCACGCCCCGCAGCAGCCGGCCGAGGATATCGCTGCCACTGAGGATGCGCCGGTGCTCTCCCCACAGCAGGATCACGTCCTCGCCCAGCACGGTGTCCCCCTCGTGCGCCGGACGCACGCGGAAATGCGGGATCAATCCGCCCAGCCGCCGGTTGCCGTCGCGCACCACCACCGGATGCAGGCAATGGTGCAGCGGATCGAATCTCTCGGGCGCGAACAGGGCCTCGCGGGTGAAATCCGCAGCGCGCAGCACCCGGCGTGGCTCGCCGGTCGAGTCGGTGAGGATGACCCAGGAGCAGGCCGCCCGGTTGATGCTGCGCAGGAACGGGTCGTCCACCCGCGGTTCGATGTGCGGAAACCGCGGCCGGTCCCCGTCGAACTCCAGAGTCAGGATGCTGGCCGGATCCACCGGCTCGCCCTCGTGGCGCACGGCGATGTCATCCAGCTCGAGAAAGTTCCGCGCCCCGCGCCCTTCCACCCGCGCGATCTCGCTCTCGCCCGAACGCATGTGCAGATCCAGCACCTGGTGCAGGTCGCGTTCCGGGAAATAGCGGATCTCCTCCCCGCCCAGCCAGCGGTCCAGTACCCAGGCCGTAGGCCGCGCGACCGGATACATCAGGAACTGATAGAAACGCAGTACCGGGTACAGCACCGAGGCCACGCGCAGGGCGTGGCGGGAAAAGTACGACTGCGGGATGATCTCGGCGAAGATGGTGATCACCACCGTGGAGAACAGGAACGCCGCCACGCCGCCCATCACCGAGCCGGAGAGCAGCGCCAGCAGCACGTTGACGCCCACGTTGCCCCACAGGATGGTCACCAGCGCGAAGTTGGAATCCTCGCGCAGGTGCAGGACCCGCTGCGCCCGCGCATCCCCCTTGCTGGCCTCCACCTTGAGCTCCAGCTTGCTGCGGGCGAACAGCCCCAGGTTGAGTCCCGAAAGGATCGCCGACTGCGACAGGCACAGCAGCACGCCGATCCAGGTCAGCGCGGTCGTCATCCTCGCCCCCGGCGGTCGCTTGATACCGCCAGTATCCCACACCCGGACGGCCCTGCGATCCGGCACCCGCCGGACTGTACCCGCCGCGCCCGGCGGTGTAGCGTATGCGGCGATCAAAGGAGGGGCCGCCAGAGCACAAAAAAGCCACGCGGTCCGTTAAGGAAACGCTGATCCATGTGTGCGTTTCCTGAAGGGGGAAAACATGCAAAAGCATCCGGATTGGCGGGACACCTGGCCGATCTATCTGCGCTATACGGCGCTGGCCGTGGCGATCGTCGCCGTGCTGGCGGTAGTCCAGGTGCGCTTCGTCTACGCGGTCGAAGGCTTCCCGCCGCAGCTGTTCGTCATCCCGTCGGCGGTCGGGCTGCTGTTCGGCATCATGCTCGCGCGCATCCGCGTGCTCGCGTCGCACACCCACGTGCTGCGTGCCTTCGCGGCGGTGACGGCCGGGACCCGCGAGCCGGAAGCGGAGGACGACGCCCGCGCCTTCCACCGTCTGCTGGAGGCCGCAGCCGGCGAGCTGGACAGTGACGAGATCGCGCTGTTCCGGCAAGGCGACACGGGCATCGAGCGTCTGGCCCACTGGGCGCGCGATCCGCAGCGCCCGGCCTGTCTGATCGAGGAGCGGGCCACCGCGCTGTGCACGCGCGGCGTCGAAGAACCGGTTCCCCGGAGCGTCCCCGGACAGGAACTGGAGCTGCCGGCGGCCGGACGGGTGGACCTCGTGCGAGTGCCGATCGATCTCCCGGAGCCCGTGGTCCTGGCCGCCTGTCGCCGCGGCCACCGCACCCGCCGCCCGCCCGACCCGGTGGTCCGCGGCTTCCTCGGGCTGTGTGCCGAATGGCTGGGCATGCGCCTGGAACGCCGGCATCAGCAGGCGATCATCGAAGAGCAGCGTGCCCGCCACGCGCGTGAACAGCGCCGCGCGCAGACCACCCTGGCCTCCATTGGCGACGGCGTGCTGACCGTGGACACCACCGGTCGGATCGACTACGCCAATCCGATGGCCGCCCGACTGCTGCACCAGCCGGTCGAAGAACTGACCGAACAGCCGCTCGAACGGGTGCTGCAGCTGGAAGACGAAAACACTGGCCGCCCCCTGGACCCGCTGCCCCCCGGGGCCGGCCCCCCGGCCAGCGAGCGCGGCGCCGGCGCCGACGAGCAGGTCCTCCGGCGCTCCGACGGGACCCGCCTGCCGGTCCAGCTGACCGTCACCCCGGTGCAGGACACCGACGGCACCGCACGCGGACACGTCATCGTCCTGCGCGACGTGTCCGAAGTCCGCGACGCCCTGCAGCACATGGCCTACTACAGTTCGCACGACGACCTGACCGGCCTGATCAACCGGCGACGTTTCGAGCGGCTGATCGAGGATGCCCTGCACGGCGCCCGCCGCGACGGACGCCCGCATGTGCTGTGCTATCTCGATCTCGACCAGTTCAAGCTGATCAACGACACCCGCGGCCACCAGGCCGGCGACGAGATGCTGCGCCAGATCGCGGGCATGCTGCGCAGCATCATGCGGCCGCAGGACCACCTCGCGCGTCTGGGCGGCGACGAATTCGGCATCCTGATGCAGGACTGCGACATCGAGCAGGGCAGCCAGATGGCCGTGGGCATCGCCAGCGAGATCGCCGGCATGCGCTTCTTCTGGGAAGACAACGTCTTTGCCCTGTCGGCCAGCCTGGGCGTCGTGCCGGTGGACGGCGAATCGGAGTCCACCCAGCAGCTGCTGCGCCACGCCGACACCGCCTGCTACGCGGCCAAGGATTCGGGACGCAATCAGGTCCGCGTCTACACCCCGCAGGATGTCGATCTGGCCGATCGCGCAGGCGAGATGCACTGGGTCAGCCGCATCCCCCAGGCGATCGAACGCGGGGAATTCGAACTCTGGGCTCAGCCGGTGCTCGCACTGGGCGACGGACCACCCGCCTACCAGGAGCTCCTGCTCCGGCTGCGCGACGAACACGGCAACCCGGTTCCCCCGGGGACCTTCATCCCGGCGGCCGAGCGATACGATCTGATGTGCCAGCTGGATCGCTGGGTGGTGGAAACCGCACTGGAATGGATGCAGGACTGCCAGGCCCGCGGTGCCGAACTGCCGGTCATCGGGATCAACATCTCCGGCACCGCCCTCAACAGCGAGGCCTTCCCCGAGTTCCTGCTGGAACGGGTGCGCTCGGCCGGCATTCCCGGCCACCGCCTGTGCTTCGAGATCACCGAAACCGCCGCCGTCGGCAACCTGACCCGCACCGCCCGGTTCATGCAGGAGCTGCGTGGCGAAGGCTGCCTGTTCGCGCTGGACGATTTCGGCAGCGGCCTGTCCTCCTTCGCCTACCTGAAGAACCTGCCGGTGGACTTTCTCAAGGTGGACGGCAGCTTCGTCAAGGACATCGAGCACGACCCCATCGACCTCGCCATGGTACGCGCCATCCATGACATCAGCGGCATCGTCGGCCTGACCACCATCGCCGAACATGTCGAGAACGAACATATCGGCAACCACCTGCGCGCCCTGGGCATCCCCTACGGCCAGGGCTACGGCCTGGCCATGCCCGCCCCTCTGGCCGCCTGTACGCCGACGCAGGCCCCGGCCTCGGTCGAGTGATCCGGATCACACACGCGGCGAACTCACCACCCGAAGGACCGTGCCGGCATCTACACTCCTGAGTGGGGCCGACCCGCGGGCCCGGGATGCGCCCCGGGCCGCCGCTGGCACCCGCCACGTCAATCTACGGGAGGAAATGCATGAACAACGTCTGGATCGTGGTTGCCGATGCCGCCCGCGCGCGCATCCTGAGTTGTGAAGGCCGGGCCTGCAGCAACATGCAGGATGTCGAGGCCCTCAGTCACAGCGAATCCCGGGCCCACAATCAGGACCTGGTCTCCGACCGCCCCGGACGCAGCTGGAGCAGCGCGAGCGGAGATGGCCGCCATGCGATGCAGGACACTACCGATCCCGGAGCCCAGGAGCGCGACCGTTTCGCCCGTCAGCTCGCCGAGCGCCTGCGCGAGGCTCACCACGCGGGCAGTTTTCAGCATCTGGTGATCGTGGCCGCGCCCTCCTTCCTGGGTGCCCTGCGCGAACTCCTGGACCGGCAGGTGGCCCAGACGGTTACCGCGGAGATCGCCAAGAACGTCACCAAGGTCGAGAAGCCCGCCGACCTGCGCAAGCATCTCCCGGACTTCCTGTACTGAACCGGTCCACGCATCCCGCCGCCCCCGTCCCGGGGGCGGCTCACCACACCAGCATCAGCAGCCCGGCGCTGGTACACACCACCAGCACGGGGATGATCGTCTCGCGGATCACCTGCCCCTCGCGGGCTTCCAGCCCCGCCGCCCCGGCGGCCATCGCAATGTTCTGCAGCGAAATCATGTTGCCCACGCCGGCGCCGATCAGCTGCAGGGCCAGGATCGACGGGAGCGCCAGCGCCAGGGCCTCGGCGGTATCCACCTGCAGCCCGGTGAACAGCAGGTTGGAGACCGTGGCACTACCGGTCATGAACGAGCCCAGGGCACCGACGAAGGCACTGAACAGCACGAAGCCCCCGCCCAGCAGTTCTGCCAGCCCCTGCCCCAGGACCTGCGGCATGGACGGCAGCCCGGCACCGTTGTCCGCGGAGATCAGCAGCAGCTGGGTCAGGCTGATGATGAACACCAGAACGATCGCCGCGATGCGTACCCGCTGCCAGGTCGCCACGGCCGCCCCGCCCAGGGTCGCGCGATCCACGCGGAACAGGAACATCGCGGTGATCAGGGCCAGCAGGAAATAGAAATACGGGGTAAACAGCGGCTGCAGGGTCTGATCCGGGCTGACGCCCGGGAGCCCGGCAAACCCGATCTCCACTCCCGCCAGCCATTCGCGCAGGGGGCCCACCGTACGCGACAGGATCAGGGCCACGGCCATCACGAAAAACGGAACCAGGCCACGCAGCACCCCGCGCTTATCCACCGGCTCGGCCGCCTCGCGCCCCCCGCGCACCGGCAGCAGCCAGCCGCGGTGCGCCGCCCAGGCAATCAGGGCCATGGCAGTCACCCCGCCGATGATCGCCGGCAGTTCCGGCCCCACCAGCCAGGCCACCAGGAAATACGGCAGCCCGAAGGCCAGACCGGAGAACACCGCGAACGGGATGAACTCGCGAAAACGGCCCTTCTCCTCGCCGAGGGTCGCGACCCAGGCAATGAACACCGTGATGAACACCCCCAGGGTCCCGTGGATCGCCGCCGTCTGGAACACCGCCTGCCCGATGGTGTCCTCGCTCAGCCCCAGCCCGGAAAAGCCGATCACCACCGGGGTCCCCGCGGCCCCGAACGGCACCGCGGTGGAATTGCCGATCAGGGCGATGGCCACCGCCTTCAACGGGGGCAGGCCGAAATACACCAGCAGCGGCGCGGCCAGCACCGCCGGGGTCCCGAAACCGGCGATCCCCTCGACAAAGCCGACCAGGCCCCAGCCCAGCAGCATCGCCAGGACCCGGCGGTCGTCCGAGACCCGCGCGATCGCGCACTGGATGGTATCGAGATGCCCGGTCCGGATCAGCACGTTCAGCATCAGCAGGGCCACGGTGATGATCAGCATCACCTCCAGAAAAACCACCCCGGCGTTGGCCAGACTGGTCGCCACCACCGTGCCCGGCAGCTGCCAGACGAACAGCCCGATCAGCAGCGTGGCCAGCCACGCGAGCGGCGCGGCCTCGTACGCCGGCCGGCGCAGGAAAACCAGGAGCACGAACAGCAGTGCGAACGGAACCAGCGTTACCCAGAACAGCGTCATGTCCTCTCCCGCGGACGGCCTGCGCAAAGCCCCGAGGGTACACGGATCCGGCGTAGCCGCGCAGACCCGGCCGCCCGACACCCCGAACACCCGATGATTATGAGCCGAATCACTGTCAACGGTGTCCGCATCCCGTATCCTTGCATCACGACATTCTCACTCTCAAATCCGTGGCCCGGAGCAACGAATGGCACACATGGAATGGACCAGCGATCTCGACACCGGGATCGAGGTCATCGACAACCAGCACAAGCGCATCGTTGACTACATCAACGAGCTCCACCACGCGATCGAGAACAGCGATCGCGACGAGGTGGGTGACGTCATCAACCAGTTGATCGACTACACCCAGTCGCACTTCACCTTCGAAGAAGAAATGATGGAGGAGGCCGGCTACCCGTTCCTGCGCGCTCACCAGCGGGTGCACGGCCTGTTCATCCGGCGGGTGGAAACCTTCAAGGAACAGTTCGAGAACGGCGAGGACATCGCCCGCGAACTGCACACCGTCCTCAAGACCTGGCTGGTCAATCACATCAAGCACGACGACGCCGATTACGCCGAGCTCGTGCGCCAGCACACCGGGGCCGACACGGCCCACAACCGGGGACTGTTCAGCAAGCTCTTCGGCCGCTGAACGCCCCGGTTTCTCCCGTGTGGCGGAGGAGGGCCGCCGCGCTGAGGGCACGGGATACCGATAAAACCACAGGAGATGGAGCCATGCCGTACGTTCACTGGTCGGACGATCTGGATACGGGGATCCCGGTCATCGACAACCAGCACAAGCGCATCGTCGAATACATCAACCGCCTGTGCGAAGCCGTCGAGGGCCAGGCGACACGTGAGCAGGTTCACGAAGTGCTCGATCAGGTGGTGGATTACACCCTGACCCACTTCGCCTTCGAGGAGGAGATGCTGGAGATCGTGGAATACCCCGACCTGGAGCAGCATCGTAAGTCGCACGAGGCTTTCAGCCAGCGGATCCGTCAGTATCAGCAGGATTTCGCCGACGGCCACGACGTAGCCAGCGAGCTCGGCGAGACCCTGCGGGACTGGCTGATGAATCACATCCGCAAGGATGACCATGAATACGGGCACATGGTCCGCGACTGGATGCACGCCCACGCACCCAACGGCGTCCTGCAGGACTGAGAAGGCGGGACCGGCGGCCCGGTGGTGCCGGGCCGCCCCGCGTTGACGCACCCGCCGGCGGCGCCTAGTATCCCGGGACTCCGCCCTGCCCGGATGGCCCCGATGACCTACTGTGTCGCCATCGATCTGGACGACGGTCTGGTGTTCGCCTCCGATTCGCGCACCAATGCCGGCGTCGACCAGGTCAGCACCTACTCCAAGATGCACACCTTCGAGATCGAAGGTCAGCGCCTGTTCGTGGTCCTCGCCGCCGGCAACCTCGCCACCACCCAGGCCGTGGTCAATCGCCTGCAGCGGGAAATGGAGGAAGCCGGCCAGGAAGGGGCCGCCGAACCGAACCTCGCGACCGTCGCCCACATGTCGGAGGCGGCGGAATACCTCGGCCGCATCAACCGCGAGGAGCAGGAGAAGCATTCCGAGGCGCTGTCGAAGTCGGGGATGAAGGCGGACGCCACCCTGATCATTGGTGGCCAGATCGCCGGCGAGCCCCCGGCAATCTACCTAGTGTACCCGCAGGGTAACTACATCACCACCTCGCAGCACACCCGCTTTCTGCAGATCGGCGAGAGCAAATACGGCAAGCCGATCCTCGACCGCATCATCGAGGCCGAGACCCCGCTGGGCAACGCGGCGCGCTGCGCGCTGGTCTCCATCGATTCAACGGTGCGCTCCAACCTCACCGTAGGGCCGCCGATCGAGGTCCTGGTGTACGAGCGCGACACCCTGGAGATGGACCACTACCTCTGCCTGGAGGCCGAGGACGAATACCTGCGCTCACTGACCCATGCCTGGGACGAGAACGTCAAGAAGGCCTTCACCGACCTGCCTCGCTTCGACTGGGAACACCGCCACGGACGCAAGGACCGCGGCACCCGAGTGAGTCGCCGGGCGAAGAAGAAGTCCTGAAGCGCCCGGGCCGTCTCAGGCGACATCCGGCGCGGGAGCGTTTTCCGGAAACTGGAACCAGGTCCGCACATTGGCCCCGTGCAGCTCGGCCACGTCCTGCTGCAGCGTCTCCAGAAATTCATGCAGGGTGTCCTCGCCGATCAGCTCGTCGATATCCGCGTTAAGGGCGTGGCGGCGCGCCTGGGTGACCAGACGCAGCGGCATCTCGTTGCGCGGCAGCCGCTCCAGCGCCGTCTGGACCTCGGTCAGGGCGTGCGCCACCGCCCGGGGGAATGCGGTGTCCTGCAGCAGAAAACGCACGACATCCGGCCCGTTGATACGCCGCTTCACGTGCAGCCGGTACATCTGGAACCCGCCCTCCGAACGCAGGATGGAGGTCCACAGCAGCCCCTCGTAGGGCCGGGCCGTCTCGTCGTCTTCACGCTTGAGCAGCCTGAGGGCGCCCACGTCGACCTGACGGGTGGTCATGTCCGCGCGTTCCAGATTGCGTCCCAGACGGATGAAATCGTAGGCCGCATCGTGGCTCATGCTGCCCGCCAACAGGCCAGTAAGCATCTGGCAGCGTTCGATCACCTCGGACAGAAATTCGAAACGGCCGCGCTTGGTGATGCCCTGGTCGATGTGATCACGCGCGAACAGGAACAGCTCGTTCATCACCTCCCAGGCCTCGGAGGGCACCAGGTCGCGCGTGGTACGGACGTTCTCGCGCGCCTTGCGCAGCGACGACAGCACCGCCCCCGGGTTGTCGGCATCCGCCAGCAGGAACTTCACGCAGTTGCGCTCGTCCTCGCGCTGGTAATGCGCCTCGAATTCGGCGTCGTGGCCGGTGACCGACACCAGCCCCCGCCACGACAGCTGCGCCGATTTCGGCATGTCCAGCGCCAGCAGGCTGAAGGCCCGGACCATGCGTGCGGTGTTCTCGGCGCGCTCGACATAGCGCGCCATCCAGTACACCCGTTCTGCCACTCGCGAGAGCATCTCAGTCCTCCTCGTCCACGATCCAGGTGTCCTTGCTGCCGCCGCCCTGCGACGAGTTCACCACCAGCGAACCCTTGCGCATCGCGACCCGCGTGAGACCACCGGCGGTCACGTCGGTGCGCACCCCCTGCAGGATGAAGGGCCGCAGGTCCAGATGGCGAGGCTCGATCGCTTCGCCACACAGCGTGGGCGCCACGGACAGATCCAGCGTGGGCTGGGCGATGTAGTTGCGCGGATCCTTGCGAATCAGCCTGGCGAACTCGGTGCGCTGCTTCTTGGTGGCGTGGGGACCCACCAGCATGCCGTAGCCGCCCGATTCGTTGGCGGGCTTCACCACCAGCTCGTCCAGGTGCTCCAGCACGTACTTGCGATGCTCCTCGTCGGAGCACAACCAGGTCGGCACATTGGGAATGATCGGGTCCTGATCGAGGTAATAACGGATCACCTCGGGGATGAAGGCGTACATCACCTTGTCGTCCGCCACGCCCGCCCCCGGCGCATTCGCCAGGCCGACATTGCCCTTGCGCCAGGCGCGCATCAGGCCGGGGACCCCCAGCAGCGAATCGGGGTTGAAGGCTTCGGGGTCGAGGAAAGCGTCGTCGATGCGGCGGTAGATCACGTCCACCCGTTCGGGGCCGTCGATGGTGCGCATGTACACGCAGTCGTCGTCGCCCACCATCAGGTCGGCGCCTTCCACCAGTTCCGCCCCCATGCGCTGGGCGAGAAAGGAATGCTCGAAGTAGGCGGAGTTGTAAATCCCCGGGGTCAGCACCGCGATCTCCGGGTAGTCCTGCGGGCGCGGCGAGATCGAGGCCAGCATGTCGAACAGCTGCGCCGGGTATTCGTCGACCGGCAGGATCGAACTGTTCTGGAACAGCTCGGGCAGGACCCGCTTGGTGACCTGGCGATTCTCCAGCATGTAGGAAACCCCGGAGGGTACCCGCAGGTTGTCCTCCAGCACGTGAAACTGGCCGTCACCCGCACGCACCAGGTCGCTGCCGCAAATATGCGCCCAGACCCCGTGCGGCGGGTGGATGCCGACGCATTGCTCGCGAAAGTTGCGCGACTGTTCCAGCACGTAGCGCGGGATCACCCCGTCGCGGAAGATGCGCTGTTCGTTGTAGATGTCATCGATCAGCAGATTGAGCGCGGTCATCCGCTGCTCCAGCCCGGCCGCGACCCGCTCCCATTCGCGCCGCGGGATCACCCGGGGAATGATGTCGAACGGCCACGCGCGGTCGATGTTCTCGCCCTCGCTGTACACCGTAAAGCTGATGCCCATCTCGAGGATCGCACTGTCGGCCGCCTGCTTGCGCCCCTGCAGTTCGTCGTCGTCCAGGGTAGCGAGGTATTCCGCCACGGCGCGGGCCGCGGGCCGTGGCTGCCCCGGGCCTTCCATCAATTCATCGAAAAACGGGGCGGAATCGTAATGCTTCCAGTCGATGGGCATCCGGCGGGGCTCCTCTGCTCGGCGGCGTCGCAGCCCACAGCATACGTCCGCCCGCCACCGGGCAGGAACCCCCGCGTGTAGGAGGCCAGCCCCCTGGCCGATCGGGGCCTGACGAGCCACCGGGGCCGAATCGGCCGGAGGGCCGGCCTCCTGCGCGCGGGTGCAACCGTGGGAGGCCAGCCTCCTGGCCGATTTGAGGTCCGGGCAATCCCCGGCGCCGAATCGGCCAGAGGGCTGGCCTCCTACGCGCGGATGCAATCGTGGGAGGCCAGCCTCCTGGCCGATCGGGGCCTGACGAGCCAACGGGGCCGAATCGGCCGGAGGGCCGGCCTCCTACGCGCGGGTGTCGAAACGGTGGATCAGGGATCTCAGCTCGCCGGCCAGGCGTTCCATGTCGGCGCTGGCCTCGCGCGCGTGTTCCGCCACAGTCCCGGTTTCGGCGGCCACGTCGTGGATGGACGTGACGTTGCGGTTGATCTCTTCGGAGACCGAGCTCTGCTCCTCCACCGCCGTGGCGATCTGGGTGTTCATCTCGGTAATGCGCCCCACCGCCTCGCGGATGCGCCCCAGCGACTCGCCGGCCGACTGCGCCTGTTGCACGCCGTGCGCAGCCTGTTCCTGGCTTGCGCGCATCGCACTGACCGCCTCGCGCGAACCGTTCTGCAGGGTCTCGATCATCTGGCGAATGGTCACCGTGGATTCATCGGTGCGCTGCGACAGCCGCCGGACCTCGTCGGCCACCACCGCGAAACCGCGTCCGTGCTCGCCGGCACGCGCCGCCTCGATGGCCGCGTTCAGGGCCAGCAGGTTGGTCTGTTCGGCGATCTCGCGGATCACGCCGAGGATGTTGTCGATCTCCGCAGCGTCGGTCTCCAGCCGGTTGAGCTTCTCTGCGGTGGTCTCGACCTCGCGCGCCATGCGATTGATCGCTTCCACGGTGGCGTTCACCACCTCCTCCCCGGAGCGGGTCTCCTGCTCGGCGTGATGGGCGCTGTCCGCGGCCTGCGACGAGTTCTGCGCCATCTCCTGGATGGTCGAGGTCATCTCGTTCATCGCCGTGGCGACCTGATCGATCTCGCCCTGCTGACGGGATACCCCGCCGGCGGTCTGCTCCACCGCACCCGCCATGGTCCGGGCCCCGTCGCTTACCGCCCCCGACTGCTCCTCGATGCGGTCGAGCACGGTGAACAGCCGCGCCTCGTGGAAGCGCTGGAACAGCTCCAGCGTCGCGGAACCGTCGCGCCGGCCGCAGTAGATGGTCTCCATCGCCGGGTTGTCAAAGATCCGCCGCAGTTCCCGCATGGTACGCTGCAGCGGCTGCATCAGCCCGAGCGTGGCCGCGCCCCCCAGGGCGAACACCAGGGCCAGACCCAGCCCCTGGACCAGCGCTCCCCAGGGCGCCAGCAGCACCCCCAGCGCCAGCCCAAAGCCGAGGCCCCAGACACCCAGCAGCCGGAACAGCAGGCTGTCCCAGAGATGACGGCGGAACTGGCGCCCGCGCTTCATCGCGGCATAGACCTTCTCCGCGCGCTCTACATGCTCGCGCGACGGCACCCGGCGGACGGACTCGTAGCCGACCTTCTGCCCGTTCTCGTAGGCCGGCGTCACGAAGGCGTCCACCCAGTAATGATCGCCGTTCTTCCGGCGATTCTTCACGATACCCATCCACGCACGGTCCGACTGCAGCGTGGCCCACATGTCGGCATAGGCCGCCTCCGGCATGTCGGGATGGCGCACGATGTTGTGAGCCGACCCGTTCAGCTCGTCCCAGTCGAAACCGCTGACACGCACGAAGGCGTCATTGGCGTTGCGGATCCGGCCCTTCAGGTCGGTGGACGAGATCAGGTCCTCGCCCTCGTTGAGGGTGTATTCGGTCCCCGTGACGGGAAGGTTTTCGCGCATACTGCTCGGTCTCCGCGGGCGCGCCGGCCGGCGCGCCCCTTGCTCATCGCGTGAGTGTCGTTTTACGGGATAACGGCCGCCGCCCGGGCGGCTTGAGCTTCAGCGCCGTGCCGCCGCCAGCAGCCGGGCGAAGCCGTCGAAGGTCCGGGGATCCAGCGCCAGCGCCGGCGAGCGCCGGTCGGCGTAGATCATCCCGATGCAGCGCCCGTGCTCCCGCACCGGCGCCAGCAGGCAGTCCACGCCGCCGGTCAGCTCGGCCACGGCCCCGGGCAACGGGGTGTCAGGATGATCGCGCGACCACCAGACCGGATCGGTCTGCTCCAGCACCGCACCCATGGCGCCCAGGTCATGCCGGCCGATGCCAAAATGGCTGAACTCCGGCTCGTGCAGCGTACCCACCAGATCGACAGCCTGCAGCCATTCACCGTCATGGGCCAGCTCCGTGAACACCACGCGGTTGAGCCCCAGGCCGAACTGGCAGGCGCGCAACAGGCGCCGCAGGCGCACGCCCCGGTGCGGCTCGCGCTGCAGTGCGAGCTCGCCGCTGACCGCGATGTCGCCGCGCGGCGCCAGGCCCAGCGGCACCGGCGAGCAGTCATCCCGCCAGACGCGCGCGACCGCCGAGGGATCCAGGTCGTCCATGGCATACAGCCACGCGTCCCGGTTGAAGCCCTCCATCAGTCGGCCAAGCCGATCCGCCGCCGCCTTGTCGGGCTCGCCCAGCAACCCCGCCAGCAGGCGCAGATCGCGGTCCTCGCGCAGGGTGTCCATGCCGTGGAAGATCTGGCCGGCCACTGCGGAGGCCACCATCACTTCCATGGCGCGCGGGTGAGCGGCATTTTCCGCGCGCAGGGTACCGCGCACCAGCTCCGGGAGGTGCATGTGCTCGGCCATCCCGCGCGACAGATCGTCGGTGGCATAGCCCAGGGCCACGTAACTGGCCTCGTCGGGCACCGCCCGCAGCTGCAGCATCGAGCGCAGTCCCGGCAGTTCCGGCGCGTCGGTCATTTCCAGCGCCAGCATGCCGAGGTCGTTCAACAGGGCGGCCAGCCCCAGCTCGCCCGGTTCACTGTCGTGGCGCACCCGTCCCAGTTCCTCCACGATCAGCGCCGCCAGGCGCGCCTGGGCCGCTCGCCGCCGGTACGGCTGCGGGTCCCCCAGAAGGTCTTCCACGCGGGGGGCCCGTTCGATCTCCTGATGCACTGCGCGCAGGCCGAGCATGGCAATGGCGTCCGGAACCGAATGCACCTCCTGCTTCAGCCCCGGGCGCGGCTCGTTGGCCCGCAGGATCAGGCGCAAAGCCAGCCCGGGGTCACGCTCGGCATACTGCCCCACCTCGCGCAGCGAGCGGTTCACCAGTTCGTCGGTGTCGGCGAACACCGCCTCGCTGGAACCCAGCACCGGCCAGTCCGTCTCCGCCAGCCCGCGCGCGCGGGCGGCGTAGGGCGCCGTTTCGTCCATGACCATCGCTGTACCTCGCGTGCGGTTCTCGATTAAGGTATCGCTGCCGACTATAGCAACGCAGGGCCTGCGCGCGTGAAGTTCATCCTCGGTTTTCTCGTCGTACTGGGCGCCGTCTTCGGGGGCTACGTGGCCCACGGCGGCGACATCTTCATCATCTGGCAGCCCTACGAATACATCATCATCGGCGGCGCCGCGCTGGGCGCGTTCCTGATCGCCAACCCGCCACACGTGGTGGTCACGGTCTTCAAGTCGATCCCCAAACTGATGCAGGGGCGCAAGTATGCGCAGGCCGACTACCTCGACCTGCTGGCGCTGATGTACAAGCTGTTCGTCAAGGCCCGCAAGGAGGGCCTGATGGCGGTCGAAGTCGACATCGACGATCCGGAAAACAGCGAGCTCTTCCAGGCCCACCCCCGGGTGCTGAAGAATCACCATGCCGTCGAATTCATCACCGACTACCTCCGGCTGATCATCTCCGGCTCGATGAACCCGCATGAGCTGGACGCCCTGATGGACGTGGATCTGGAGACCCACCACGAAGAGGTGGAGCGCCCCAGCCATGCGGTAAACAAGGTGGCGGACGCCCTGCCCGGCTTCGGCATCGTCGCGGCGATCCTCGGCATCATCAACACCATGGGTGCCATCGGCGGCGACATCGAGACCATCGGCATGAACGTCGCCGCCGCGCTGGTCGGCAGTTTCCTCGGGATCCTGCTGGCCTACGGTTTCGTCGGCCCGACGGCCTCCGCGCTGGAGGCCCGCTCGCACGAGGACACCAAGTACATGCAGTGCATCAAGGCCTGCATCCTCGCCAACGTGCAGGGCTACAGCCCGCAGGTCTCGGTGGAATTCGGCCGCAAGACCATGGAAAGCGACGTGCGCCCGGGCTTCACCGAACTCGAGGAACACGTGAAGGCGGCCTGAGGCCGGCCGGACACCGCTCATGGGCGTCGAGGACAAGACCCAGCCGATCATCGTCAAGAAGAAGGTGGTCCAGGGCGGCCACCACGGGGGCTCGTGGAAGGTCGCCTTCGCCGACTTCGCCCTGGCGATGATGGCCTTCTTCCTGCTGCTGTGGCTGCTGGCCGCGCTGGAGGCGGACGAACGCGCCGCGCTGTCGGAGTATTTCCAGAACCCGTCGGCCTTCGAGGGCGAGGCCATGGCACCGTCGCAGGCCATCGGTGACGGCATCGGCGCCGATCCCTCGATCATCGACTTCGAGGGCCTGCCCGACCGTCTCGATGCGCCCCCGGAGCCCGTACCGGACGATGCCGATGACGAGACCCTGCTGGAACGCGACCGGGAGCGCCTGGAATCGCTGCAGGAAGCGCTGGAAGAAGCCATCGACCGCAGTCAGGCCCTGGAGCCGTTCAAGGACCAGCTGCTGATGGACATCACACCGGAAGGCCTGCGTATCCAGATCATCGACGCCGAGAATCGTCCGATGTTCGCCACCGCCAGCGCGCGGCCGCTGGACCATGCCAGCGGCATCCTGCGCGAGCTCGCGGGGCTGATCAACGAGGTCCCCAACCGGATCTCGATCACCGGCCACACCGATGCCCGCCCGCTGCAGCGCGAGGACTACACCAACTGGGAGCTGTCCACCGACCGCGCCAACGCCGCGCGGCGCGAGCTGATCGCCGGCGGCACCGAACCGGAACAGATCGCGCGCGTGGTGGGGCTGTCCGACACCGTCCCCTTCGACCGGAACAACCCCGAAGCCGCGGTGAACCGGCGCATCACCCTGATCGTACTCAACCAGGAGGCGGAGGAAGCGATGCGCGAGGGAATCGAGACCGAGGGCACCCCGCCGGCGGATGCACTGGACGCCCCGGAAGACTGACCCCGCACGGCACCATCAGCGCAGGAACAGCGAATAGGCCGGGTTGCCGGTCTCCTCGTGCCAGGGATAGCCGACCTCTTCGAGGAATTCGCGGAACCGCTTGCGGTCTTCCTTCGGGATCTGCATCCCTACCAGCACCCGGCCATGGGCCGACCCGTGGTTGCGATAGTGGAACAGCGAGATGTTCCAGGTCTCGCCCATGTGGTTGAGGAAGTTCAGCAGAGCGCCCGGGCGTTCCGGAAACTCGAAGCGGTAGAGCCGCTCGTTGCGCACCTCGCCACCGTGGCCGCCCACCATGTGCCGCAGATGCAGCTTGGCGACCTCGTTCTCGGTCATGTCGAGGACCTCGTAGCCTCGCTCGCGCAGGTTCGCGAGGATCTCCGCGCGCTCGGCATCCCCGCCTTCCAGCTTGATCCCGGCGAAGACATGTGCGGTGCTGTCGTCGGCGTAGCGGTAGTTGAATTCGGTAATGCCCCGCTTGCCCACCGCTTCGCAGAACTCGCGAAAGCTGCCGGGCCGTTCGGGGATGGTCACCGCGAACAGCGCCTCGCGGTGTTCGCCGATCTCGGCGCGCTCGGCCACGTGGCGCAGGCGGTCGAAGTTGATGTTGGCCCCGCTGAGAACCGCGGCCAGGTGCGCCCCGCGCAGCCCCTCGCGCTGGGCATACTGCTTCATCCCGGCGACCGCCAGCGCCCCGGCCGGTTCGGCCACCACGCGGGTGTCGTCGAAGATGTCCTTGATCGCCGCGCAGATGGAATCGGTGTCCACAAGCAGCACCTCGTCCACCAGCTCGCGGGTCAGGCGGAAGGTCTCCTTGCCCACCTGACGCACCGCCGCGCCGTCGGCGAAAATGCCCACCTGTTTCAGGCTGACCCGCCGGTTCTGCTGCAGCGCCTTGTACATCGACGGTGCATCATCCGGCTCCACGCCGATCACCCGGATCTCCGGGCGCAGGCGCTTGATGTAGGCCGCCATGCCCGAGACCAGGCCACCCCCGCCGATGCACACGAACACCGCATCGAGAGGCCCGGGATGCTGACGCAGCAGCTCCATGGCCACCGTGCCCTGGCCGGCGATCACGTCCGGATCGTCGAACGGGTGGATGAAGGTGTAGCCGTGCTCCGCCTCCAGCTCGCGGGCATGCGCTGCGGCCTCGTCGAAGGAATCGCCGAACAGCACCGCCTCGCCGCCGAAGCGGCGTACCGCATCGACCTTGATCTGCGGCGTGGTGACCGGCATCACGATAACCGCGCGGATACCGCGGTGGGTCGCCCCCAGCGCCACGCCCTGGGCGTGGTTGCCCGCCGAGGCCGCGATCACGCCCTTCGAACGCTGCTCCTCCGAAAGCTGCGCGATCTTGTTGTAGGCGCCGCGCAGCTTGAACGAGAACACCGGCTGCAGGTCCTCGCGCTTGAGGCGGATATCACAGCCCAGCCGGTTCGACAGCGTGGGCATGACGTCCAGCGGCGTCTCCCGCGCAACGTCGTACACGCTGGAGGTGAGGATCTTCTCCAGATAGGGATAGTCTTTCATGACTTCGCACGATAGCACGCGCACCGCATACCTTGTGAGCTCTTCGCGCTGCGCGGCGCTTGTCCCGTCAACGTCGGGATGGTTATGCTCGACAGGTTATATCAAGAACATGCGAGACGAAGCGATGACTCAGGACGAAATGAAGAAGGCGGTGGCCGAAGCGGCCCTGTCGAAGATCGAGGACGGCTGGGTGGTCGGTGTCGGCACCGGATCGACCGCCAACTATTTCATTGATGCCCTGGCGGGCATGAAGAACCGCATCGACGGGGCCGTCGCCTCCAGCGAGGCGAGCGCGGAGCGCCTGCGCAAACATGGCATCGAGGTCCTGGACCTGAATTCGGCCGGCCCGCTGCCGATCTACGTCGACGGCGCCGACGAGGCCACCACCCACCTGCACCTGACCAAGGGCGGTGGCGGCGCGCTGACCCGCGAGAAGATCGTGGCCGCGGCCTCCGAGACCTTTGTCTGCGTGGTCGACGACACCAAGATCGCGAACTATCTGGGCAACTTCCCGCTGCCGGTGGAGGTCATCCCGATGGCCCGCAGCCACGTGGCGCGCGCGCTGTCGAACCTGGGCGGCAATCCGGAACTGCGCGAAGGCTTCGTCACCGACAACGGGAACGTCATCCTCGACGTCCACAACCTGCGCATCATGAACCCGGTGGAGCTGGAATCGGAGATCGATCACATCGCCGGGGTGGTGACCAACGGGCTGTTCGCGCGGCGCCCGGCCGACGTGATGCTGATCGGCAGCGAGAAGGGCGTGCGCGAACTGCACCACCACTGAGGCACGATGAACGAGACCGGCAAGTGGCTGATCATCATCGGCGGCGCGATCGTCCTGATCGGGCTGCTGTGGCCCTGGCTGGGAAAGATCCCCTGGGGGCGGCTCCCGGGGGACATCGTGATCGAACGCGGTGACAGCCGCTTCTACTTCCCGCTGACGACCATGATCATCGTCAGCATCGTGCTGTCACTGATCCTGAGCTTCTTCCGCCGCTGATCCCCGCTCTCAGCCCATCACCTCGTCGTAGAACGCCTCCATTCCGCCCTCGAGGAAGTAATAACGCTCGTCCTCGATGCCCAGCTCGCGCAGGCGATACTGCAGCCAGCGCACCTGCTGTCCGTGCTGGTCGAAGATCAGCAGGGTGTCGCCGTCCGCGGCGGCCGCCCGCAGGGCGTCGTCCAGGGCCGCCGGCTCATTCACCGGCATGACCCGCTCGCGTCCGCCGAACAGGGCGATGTCGTCCTCGTCCCCGGCACCACTGATGTCGAGCAGCAGGCTGTCGTCTTCCTGGGCCCGGCGTGCGAACGTCTCTCCATCCAGCAACCGCGCCGCGAACGACGCGTCGGGGATCAGATCGTCGTCCTCGACCGCTTCGCCGAACAGGCGGGAGAAGCGCGGATAGCTCCGCGCCCAGTCGTTCATGCCGGCATCATACGCCAGCACGGCATCAAGCCCGGCATCACTGGCCCGCGCCGCGGCACGGTACGCCCGATGGCTGTCGCGCCCGTTGCAGTAGAACACCAGCGGGCTGCCCTCGCGGGCTTCCAGGTCGCGGACACGCTCGTCGAAATCGGGGGCGTGCAGATTCACGTGATGGGCGTCGCGCATCCGCATCACGTCGAATTCCGCGCGCGGGCGCACGTCCACCAGGGTCGAGCCGCTGAACTGACCACGCAGGTCGAACAGTTCGATGGCCTCCACCCCGAAGCGTTCGTAAAGATGACGCCCCGGAAACTCCGCCAGCTGGGCCGAGACGATGACAGGGGTGGCCAGCAGGCCGGCGGCAAGGGCGAACACACCCGAACGAACAGCGAAATGACGAAAGCTCATGCGATCTCCGTTGACGTCAGCAGGGGGCCGCGGGATACGGCCTTCCCTGCGACGCCCTGTGAACTCCGTTTATTCCACTGCGCAGTGTACGGGAAACCGTCGTTCAGAGCAGGACCTTCTCGATGCCTCCTTCACGCGCCCGGTCGATGAAGCCCTTCTGCCAGTCCTCGCCCAGCAGCCGGTTGGCCATCTCCACCACGATGTAATCGGTGTCCAGGCCGGTATCCTCGCGGTAGCGCGACAGCCCCTGCTGGCAGGCCGGGCAGGAGGTCAGCATCTTCACGTTGCCGTTTTCCGCCTTCTCCTCGCCGGTCAGCTGCTTGATGCCCTTGTGCAGCTCCTCCTGCTTGCGGAAGCGCACCTGGGTCGCAATGTCCGGGCGGCTGACCGCGAAGGTCCCGGCCTCGCCGCAGCAGCGGTCGGACTCCAGCACCGGCTGGCCCAGCAGGTTGCCGGCCACCTCGGTCGGCTTGTGCGACTTCATCGGCGAGTGGCAGGGGTCGTGGTACATGTACTGAACCCCCTGGAGGCCTTCCAGTTTGATGCCCTTCTCCATCAGGTACTCGTGGATATCCAGCAGCCGGCAGCCCGGGAAGATCCGCTCGAATTCGTATTTGAGCAGCTGATCCATGCAGGTCCCGCAGGAAACCACCACGGTCTTGATATCGAGGTAGTTGAGCGTGGTCGCGATGCGATGGAACAGCACGCGGTTTTCGGTGCTGATCTGCGAGCCCTTCTCGAAATCGCCACCGGCGTTCTGCGGATAGCCGCAGCACAGGTAGCCCGGCGGCAGCACGGTCTGCGCCCCCGCATCGTAGAGCATGGCCAGGGTGGCCAGGCCGACCTGGCTGAACAGGCGTTCGGAGCCACAGCCGGGGAAGTAGAACACCGCATCGGAGTCCATATCGGTCTTCACCGGATCGCGCAGGATCGGCACGTAGCGCGAGTCCTCCAGCCCCAGCATCTGGCGCGTGGTCTGGCTCGGCAGCCCCGCCGGCATGGGCTTCTTCACGAAATGCACGACCTGCTCGTGCACCGGCGGCTTGCCGGTGGTCGAACGCGGGGTCTTGCCCTCGCCGGTCAGGCCGAGCTTCTTGAACGACCAGTGGCCCAGGCGCTGGGCCGCGTACCCCATCTGGATCGCGCCCTTGCGAATACCCTTGATGGTGGCGGGATCCTTGGTGTTCAGGAAGGCCATGGACATCATGGTCGCCGGCGATGCCTTGCGCTTGCCCTTCTTGTTCAGGATCGAGCGCATGTGCATGGTCACGTCGCCGAAGTCGATATCGACCGGGCACGGGTTCAGGCACTTGTGGCAGATCGTGCAGTGATCGGCCACGTCGTTCATTTCCTCGAAGTGGTTGAGGGACAGCCCGCGCCGAGTCTGCTCTTCGTAGAGGAAGGCCTCGACGATCAGCCCGGTCGCCAGGATCTTGTTGCGCGGCGAGTACAGCAGGTTGGCCCGCGGGACGTGCGTGTTGCACACCGGCTTGCACTTGCCGCAGCGCAGGCAGTCCTTGATCTCGTCGTTGAGATCCCCCAGCTCGCTCTGCTCCAGGATCAATGCCTCCTGCTTTACCAGGCGCAGCGACGGCGTGTAGGCATTGTTCAGGCCGGAGCCTTCCATCAGTTTGCCGGCGTTGAACACTCCTTCGGGGTCGATCTGCTTCTTGTACTTCGCGAAGGACGTGATCGACTCCGGGTCCAGGTACTGCATCTTGGTCAGCCCGATGCCGTGCTCACCGGAGATCACCCCGTCCAGCTCGCGCGCCAGGCGCATCACCTCGTCCACCAGGCGCTCGGCCTGATGCATCATCGGGTAGTCGTTGGAATTGACCGGGATGTTGGTGTGCACGTTGCCGTCGCCCGCATGCATGTGCAGGGCGATGAACAGACGACTCGTCAGTACCCGGTCATGGATGGCGGTCAGGCGCTTGCGCACCGACTCCATCTGGTGGCCGTTGAAGATGTCGAACAGCGGCCGTTCGACCTCCGCGCGGTAGGAGATGCGCAGGCTGCGGCGCAGCAGCAGGTGGATCAGCTTGTCATGCGGACGCATGTCCGCACGCGCGGCGTCATCCAGCAGCTCGTCGCATTCGGAGGCCAGGGTGTGGAAGTTGTCGGCGATGCGCGACCAGCGATCGCGCACGGATTCCAGCACCTCGACCGCCCGCTGGCGCTTGGACTCGAACCACTGCTGGCCCTCGCCCTCGGCGTCTTCCAGCAGCTCGCGCAGTTCGGGATGATCGCCGCGCATGCACTCCAGCATCTCGTCGATCATCGCCAGCTTGTTCTTCAGCGATTCGCGGACGTTGAGGGTCTCCACCCCCTCGGTGTATTCCGCCAGCCGCTCCAGCGGGATCACCACGTCCTCGTTGATCTTGAACGCGTTGGTGTGATGGGCGATAGCCGCGGTGCGGGCACGATCCGCCCAGAAGCGCTTGCGTGCCTCGGGGCTCACGGCGATGAAGCCCTCGCCGTTGCGGGCGTTGGCCGCACGCACCATCTGCCCGGCCAGCCGGCCCAGCGCGTCCTCGTTGTCGGAGACGATGTCGGCCACCAGGACCATCTTCGGCAGGTCGCCGCGCGCCCCCTTGGGGGTGTACTTCACCGCGCGCACGTAGCGTTCGTCGAGGTGCTCGAGCCCGGCCAGCAGGACCTCGTCCTCGGCATCCACCGCGTCCTTGATCTCGACGATCGCCGGGACCGCCTCGTGCAGGTCGGTGCCATAGAACTCCAGGCACACAGTGCGGATGTTGTCCGGCATGCGGTGGAGGATGAACTCCGCCGAGGTGATCAGGCCGTCGCAGCCTTCCTTCTGGATGCCCGGCACCCCCATCAGGGTCTTGTCGGTCACGTCCTTGCCGAGCCCCGTCTTGCGGAACTGCGCCCCGGGCATCTCGAGGATCTCGGGCTCGCCCTTCTGGGTCTTCCCGTCGGCCTCGTAGCGAGTCACGCGGAACTGCACCGTCTGCGCATCGTGGATCTTGCCGAGGTTGTGATCGAGGCGCTCGATGTACATCCAGTCGGCCTCGGGGGTGACCATGGTCCAGGCCGCAAGGTTATCCAGCGCGGTGCCCCACAGCACCGCCTTCTTGCCGCCGGCATTCATGGCCACGTTGCCGCCGATAGTGGATGCGTCCTGCGAGGTCGGATCCACCGCGAATACCAGGCCGTTATTGTCGGCCAACTCGGAAACGCGCTTGGTGACCACGCCCGCCTCGACATGCACCACCGGCACTTCCTTGTCCACACCCGGCAGCGTGCGCCGCTGCACGTCGCTAATGTTTTCCAGCTTCTCGGTGTTGATGACCGCCGAGCGCTTGGACAGCGGAACCGCACTGCCGGTATAGCCGGTACCGCCACCGCGCGGGATCACGGTCAGACCCAGCTCGATACAGGCCGCGACCAGCGGGCCCATTTCCTCTTCGGAATCCGGCGTCAGCACCACGAACGGCAGCTCCACGCGCCAGTCGGTCGCGTCGGTCACGTGCGAGACCCGCGCCAGGCCGCCGAACTGGATGTTGTCCTTGTGCGTGAGCCCGTTCATGCGCTTGCGAACCTTGTCGCGCAGCGCCAGCGTCTTGTCGAACTCCTCCGCGAACGCGGTCAGCGCCGCCTGGGCGCGCCGGGCCAGGGTCAGGGCCTTCTCGTTGCCCTCGGCACGCGCCTCGATCTGGTCGAGACGATGCTGCATCGCATCGATCAGGGAACGGCGACGCTTGCGGTCCCCCAGCAGATCATCCTGGATGTACGGGTTGCGCGTGACCACCCACATATCCCCCAGGACCTCGAACAGCATGCGCGCGGACACGCCGGTACGGCGTTCGCCACGCAGCTCGTTGAGCAGCTCCCAGGTATCGGACCCGAGGAAGCGGATAACGATTTCGCGGTCGGAGAAGGAAGTGTAGTTGTACGGTATTTCGCGCACGCGTTCGGCGGTCATTGAGGCGGGGCCTCCCGATCAGAGTGAAGCGCAAGGTTAACGGCCAGCCGGACCGAAAGCACGATCTCGCACTCGCGGTCCATTCTTTTGGCACCAAAGTAGTTGCGCAATATTAAGGAAACCCTGATCGACGTGCACGTCCGACCGGGCCCGGAACAGCCCGGGCCCGGTCGGCTGCGGAGATAATGCGGCGTCAGAACAGTTTGGATTCCATCTCCAGAAACACCGCATTGGCGTTGGAGCGGTTGGTCTGGTCGAACGCCGGCAGGTCTTCGTATTCGGACCAGTCCATGGCAGCGTAGGCCTCCTCGAAGGACATCATGTCCTCGACCGATTCCGCCATGTGCTCACGCAGCTTCACCAGGTAGTCCCGGGTGAAACGCACCGCGCGCCGGGCATTGGCGGTCGCGTCGCCATGCCCCGGGATCAGAAAGTTCGGCTCCATCGCCTCGACCTGCTCGAGGCGGTTCACCCAGTTGCCGGAATCCAGGGCATCATCGCCGAGGAAGGGGATGCGGCCATCAAACACGATATCGCCGGCAAACACCACGCCGTCTTCCTCGACCACCATGATGACGTCATCCGGTGAATGCGCCGGACCGGCATGCAGCAGGCGGAAGGTCTTGCCGCCCAGCTCGATGGTGTACTCCTCGTCGAACAGCTCGTCCGGCGGGATCACCTGGGTGTCTTCGTCCACCCACGGATAGAGCACGCCCCGGCGCTGTTCCAGCCGGTTTTCGGCCGCGGGCCCGCGCAGATAATCCTCGGCGCGCCGCTGCCCGATGATGCGTGCTTGCGTGTGATCGGCGAATGCCTGCAGACCGTAGATATGGTCCGCATGGTAATGACCGGCGATCACGTAGCGGATGGGTTGATCCGTAACCTCCCGGATCCGCCGGATCATCTCGAACCCCAGGGCCGGGGTCCCCAGGGCGTCGTAGACCACTACGCCTTCGTCGGTCACCACGAAACCGGCGTTGGAAGTGTGGCCCTCGTTGTCGGGGCCCGGGATGCCCGACAGACCGATCATGTACCAGGCATTGGTCCCTTCCACCTGGCGGGCGCGGGTATCGACAGTGACCTCGGGATACGGATTCTCGGGTACGGACATGGCTTCTCCTTGCTCGAAACCTGGGACTGACTATAGACCACAGACGCACGGAGAAGACCCGACATTCCGTAGAAAAGCCTGCGCGTGTGCGTTGCTCCGCTGCGCTCCGCCGAACCTTCCAGGTTCTCATCCTGGTCCGAGTCCATATCCATGAAAAAGGGCCCCGCGAGGGGGCCCTTTTCCATGGATGGCTGGGGGACCAGGGTTATTCGGCGCTGCGCGCCTCACCCTTCGGGCCGCACACGCTGCGCGTGTGCGTTGCTCCGCTGCGCTCCGCCGAACCTTCCAGGTTCTCATCCTGGTCCGGGCCCATATCCATGAAAAAGGGCCCCGCGAGGGGGCCCTTTTCCATGGATGGCTGGGGGACCAGGATTCGAACCTGGGTTGACGGAGTCAGAGTCCGTAGTCCTACCGCTAGACGATCCCCCAATTCTGGCCGGTGCCCGAAACCTCCGGGTGCACCGGCGAAAACCGGATCAGCGCTTGGAGTACTGCGTCGCGCGACGGGCCTTGCGCAGGCCGATCTTCTTGCGCTCCACCTCGCGGGCATCCCGCGTCAGGTGACCGCCACGACGCAGCGTGCTGCGCAGGTCCTCATTATACTCAACCAGGGCGCGGGCGATACCCAGACGAATGGCACCCGCCTGACCGTTACCGCCCCCGCCGGAGACCGTAGCCACCACGTCGAAGCCGTCGAGGGCTTCGGCCGCTTCCAGCGGCTGCCGGACAACCATGCGCGAAGTCGGACGACCAAAGAACTCGTCCAGCGGACGGCCGTTGACGGTCACGTTGCCCGAGCCGGGACGCAGAAAGACACGCGCGGAAGCCGTCTTGCGGCGACCCGTACCGTAGTACTGATTCATAGCCATTGGAATCGATTTCCCTGTTTCTGGTTGGCGGCGCCGCGGATCAGATGTCCAGCGGCTGCGGCTGCTGGGCCGCATGCCGGTGCTCGGTTCCGGCATACACCTTGAGTTTCTTGAGCATCGACCGGCCGAGCGGGTTGCGCGGCAGCATGCCCTTGACGGCCAGCTCGAGCACCTTCTCCGGATGACGTTCGATCATCTGGGAGAAGTTCGCCTCCTTGATGCCCCCCGGATAACCGGTATGGCGATAATACATCTTGTCGGAGGCCTTGTTGCCCGAGACCCGGATCTTGTCCGCATTGATCACGACGATGTAGTCGCCGGTATCCACGTGCGGCGTGTAGACGGGCTTGTGCTTTCCGCGCAGCCGACGCGCGATTTCCGTGGCGAGTCGACCGAGGGTCTTGTCACTGGCATCCACAAGGAACCAGTCGCGTTCGACTTCTGCCGGCTTGGCGCTGATGGTGCTCATGTATCGATGCTCCGATGTCGGGGCGATTCAGAAAGCGCGAAAGAATACCGTGTTGTACCCCGTCATTCAAGGGTCCCACGAGCGATCGCGCAAAAAGACGGGGCCGCCCCGAAGGACGGCCCCGTCAGCGCATGCCTGTCCCTTGCGGGCTTACATGGCGCTTTCGGCCTGCTGCTGGACCTCCTGCATCAGCTCGGGGTCGTTCTGCAGGGCCATGGCGACCTCATTGTACTCTTCAACGGTCATGCCGGCATCCTCCACGGCCGCGACCATCTCGTCCTGGGCCTCCTGCTGCATCTGCTGCGCCTCGGTCTCGTCCTCGGCTTCCTGCAGGCGCTGGGAGAAGTCCTCGCGGACCTCCTGCACACCGACAAAGGCTTCGACGAAGGTGTCGATGTCTTCATCGGACAGGTCGACCTCGGGGGCCTCCTGCTGCATCGGGGCGCCGCCACCTTCCGGCGGAGCACCACCCTGGGCGCCACCTTCCGGCGGAGCACCGCCCTGGGCGCCACCTTCCGGCGGAGCACCGCCCTGGGCGCCACCTTCCGGCGGAGCACCGCCCTCGGCGCCGCCACCCATCTGGGCGGAGGCCACGCCACCGAAGGCGAACATGGAAGTCAGGGCGAAAGCCATTGCGGTCTTGCGAAAGTTCATCATTGCGTTTGCTCCTTGGTCTTTACGACGGTCTGTATTCACGAAAATCATGATCTGCGGGCCGGACTACCAGTCCCGCTCCGTGCCCTGCCGCGGGTCTTCGCCGGGCTCGGGCATCGCCTCGCCCTCGGGCCGCTCGCCCGGGGCCGGCATCTGCTGGCCGGTGGCACCGCCACGCGGATCCGTGCGCTCGGGTTCCATGCTCCCCGGCGGCGCGTCACGCGGCTCGGGGGGCGCACCTTGCGGCCGATCCGGCTGCCCCGGTCCGGTCTGCGGGCCGGTCTGCGGTTCGGGGGGCTGCCCGCCGGGCGGGAGCCCGCGTTCCTGTCCGGTCCCGCCCGGCGGAAGCCCCCCGCCCTGGCCGCTCCCGCCGGGTGGCGGGGCATCCTGCGGTGCCGGTGCGTCCTGCCGCGGCTCGGGCGGCTGGCCCTGCCCCGGGGTTCCGGCCTCGGGAGGCATGTCGCCGGCGGGGGCACCGCCCTGGCCCGCCTGGGCCGCGGCCACCCCGGAAAAGCCGAGGGTCAGCACCGAACCGAGCGCCATGGCCGTTGCGGTTTTGCGGAAAGTCGTCATGCGACCTCCTGTGGTTTGCGGATTTCGCTACGGACAAGTCACATGATGCAACCCACGGGCCAACATTCAGAACACAAAAAAATATCTTTTCAATCAGAGATATGAAGGCCGTCCGTGCGGCCGGGAGGAGAACAGAAAGAAGATCAGAACTGTTTCTTTTCGACACATGGGTCGCAATGAAACGTGTCACCGCGTCCGCATGACACACCGCGCAAGGGAAAGGGCTCAGTTCGTATCGGACTCGCCGAGCCGCCGATAAAGCGTCTTGCGGCCGATCCCCAGCATGCGCGCTGCCCGTTGCTTGTTGCCCTCGCAGTGTTCCAGCACGCGCTGGATGTAATCGGTCTCGAGTTCGGCCAGCGAAGGCCAGTGGGCGTCCCGGGCTCCGGGAGCGCCGTCACTTGGGGACGTACCGGCGGGTGTCCCGCCGGATGCCGATGCGTGCACCCGCTCCGGCAGGTCGCGCAATTCGATCTGGTCACCGGAAGACAGGGTCGCGGCGCGTTCCATCAGACTGGAGAGCTCGCGCACGTTGCCGGGAAAGGCATAGTGGAGGAGGGCCCGCATCGCCTCGGGACTCGGACGGCGCTCCGGCAGCCCGTGAGCCAGGGCGTGCTGGCGCAGGAACTGCAGGGCCAGGCGTTCGATATCCTCGCCCCGGTCGCGCAACGGCGGGATCTCGATACGAAAGGTCTCCAGCCGATAGTAGAGGTCCTCGCGGAACTCGCCCTGCGCGATGCGCCCCGGGATGTCCTGGTGGGTCGCCGCCACGATGCGAACGTCGGTGTCCACCTCCTCGTTGCCGCCCACCGGACGCACGCGCCCGTCCTGCAGCAACCGCAGGAGCTTGCTCTGCATCGCCACCGGCATCTCGGCGATCTCGTCGAGAAACAGGGTGCCTCCGTCGGCCTCGCGGAACAGGCCGCGGCGCGCGCCCCTGGCCCCGGAAAAAGCCCCGGCGACATGCCCCAGCAGTTCCGATTCCAGCAGGCTCTCGGGGATGCCGGCGCAGTTCAGGGCAACGAAGGGACCGTCGTGGCGAGCACTCTCGGCGTGCAGCGCACGCGCCACCAGCTCCTTGCCGGTACCGGACTCACCGGTGATGAGCACCGATCCATCGGAAGCCGCGATCCTCCGGATCAGGTCGAACAGCCGCAACATCGCCGGACTGTTCCCCTGCATGCCGTGAAATCCCTCGCCGGCCGCCAGCAGCTCGCGATACTGGCGCACCTCGGCCTTCAGCCGCCGGGCCTCGATCACCCGGTCGGCCGCCAGCCGCAGATGATCGAGATCCACCGGCTTGGTCAGAAAATCATCCGCCCCCGCCTTGAGCGCGGCCACGGCCTGGTCGATGGTTCCGAAGCCGGTGAGCATGATGAAACCGGGCTCCGGCACCGCCTCGCGCGTGGCTTCCAGCACGCGAAAGCCATCCTCGCCCGGCAGTCTCAGATCGCTGACCACCAGGCCGAAGGGTTGCTGGCCCAGGGCCTGCATCGCCTCTTCGGCGCTGCCCACGGCCACCACGTCATGCCCCGCCTCGCGCAGCTCCTCCACCAGCAGATCCCGGTGACCGCGATCGTCCTCCACCACCAGCACCGACTCCGGATTGGTCATGCACCCTCCTCCGGCAATGTTCCATCCTCTCCATCCCGCGCGGCACTTCCCGCGGCATCCGCAGCCCGGGGAAACCGGATCACGAAACGGGTCTCACCCGGGGCCGAACGATCCAGCGCGATCGACCCGCCATGATCCTCCATCGCCACCTGGGCCACCGCCAGCCCGAGACCGGTACCCTTTCCGGCCGGCTTGGTGGTGAAAAAGGGTTCGAACAGGCGCTCCGCGGCCTCCGCATCGATACCGCCTCCGGCGGCCGGGCCGTCGTCGGCCACGGTGACTTCGACCTGCCCGTCCTCCACGCCCCAGGTGATCCGCACGCGCGACCGGGCTGCCTGCCCGCCGTTCTCGATCAGGTTTTCCAGCGCCTGGCCCAGTCGCAGCCGGTCCGCTTCCACCTGCAGGGGCGCGCCTTCCAGCTCGAATTGCACGTCCGGACAATGTCCCCGACCGCGCACGCGATCCACCAGTTCCCGGACCAGTTCATCCAGATTCACGCTGCGGCGCTGCAGCGGATTGCGCCGGGCAAAATCCAGCAGCTGCCGCACGATGGTCTCCACCCGTTCGGTTTCTGCCCGCAACTCCTGCATCTCCTTGCGCGCCGGGTCGTCCTCGGCCAGACGGCGGGCGGCCCGCTGGGCGCGTCCGGCGATGATCCCCAGCGGGGTTCCCAGCTCGTGCGCCACCCCGGCCGCCAGCTGGCCAATCGCCGCCAGCTTTTCCGAATGCCGCAGTTTTTCCTCCAGCGCTCGCTGCTCGGCCCGCTGCGCCTCCAGCGCGGCTTCGGACGCCTCGCGCCGTTCCAGCATCCCGTTCATGGTCGCCGCGACATGGCGCAGCTCCGCCGGCCCGGCCTCGGGTGCCCGCACGCCGCGCACCCCTTCGCCGATGTCGTGCATCACCCCGGTCAGGCGCTCGACGTGGCGCCCCACGGCCCGGTGGTACCCCACCAGCACCAGGGCCAGGAACAGCACCGTCACCGCCCCGGTCAGCACCGCGCCCTGCCAGCGCAGCTGGGAGACGTAGGCACGAAACGGAGACACGTCACGGGTTACCTGGAGCAGGCCCACGATTCGTCCCGCATGGTCCGCCAGCGGCAGAAAGAACGAAAAAACCTCCCGCCCGCGATGTTCGTCGAAAGCGCCCAGGGTTCCGGTCTCGCTGATCGCCTGCGCCTCTCCCCGATGCCGCAGCGACGGGCTGGGCGGCCCGGAGGTCGCCACCAGCTCGCCGCGCGCGTCGTAGACGTACACCCCGAAGACCTCGTCGATCTGGAACAGCGAGTCCAGCGACTCCTGAACGGCGGCCACGTCCTGTTCAACAATCGCCGTGGACACCGGCAGACGGATCGCCCGCGCAACCAGCTCGATGTCGTCCTGCATGCGGTCTTCCATCTGCGTCTGGAATTCCTGCAGGCCCAGCGCGACCACCGCCCCCACCAGCAGGAGCAGCGGCAGCAGGATGAACATCACCACCACGTTGCGCAGGCTGTTCAGGCGTCGCGTCATGATCGATGGGAACCGGGGGCGGGCATGCCGCCATGGTAGGCGCGCCGGCCGGACGATGCGAACGGGCAAAAAAAAGCGCGGGACAGAGCCCGCGCCAAGAAAACCACCAAAGGAGGATGGAGGAGTCCGCCGATGCTGTCAGGGGGGACAACATTCAGCGTATGCAGATCTTCTAATATTAGGATTTTCCTGTCAAGCACTTCCCGCGAGCGACGAACAGAAAGCGGTCGCGCCGGACCGGTTTTTCTCCTAAGCTTGCGATCTGCACACCCGTAAGACGCATACGCCGCACAACTATTCCGTCCCGACGCGTTCGCCGCGAAGCGATACCCCGATGCTTGAACACTGCACCCTTCCGGTAACCCCGCTGGAGCAGAACGCCACCCTGATCTGGTGCAACGAAACCGGTCGCGCCGCCTGGGTCGACCCCGGCGGCGAGGCCCCGACCCTGCTGGCCCGCGTGCGCGATCAGGGCCTGGAACTGGACTCCATCCTGCTGACCCACGGCCACCTGGATCATGCCGGCGGCGCGGCCGAGCTGGCACGGCTGTCCGGCGCGCCCGTCATCGGCCCGCAGCGCGAGGACGCGTTCTGGCTCGAGCAGCTGCCGCAGCAGGCCGCGATGTTCGGATTTCCGGAAATCGCGCCGCTGACCCCGGACCGCTGGCTGGACGACGGAGAGACCCTGGAGCTGGGGAACGAACGGCTGCAGGTGCTGCACTGCCCGGGACACACCCCGGGGCATGTGGTGTTCTTCAGCCCGTCCGCGCGGCTGGCGCTGGTGGGGGACGTGCTGTTCAACGGCGCGATCGGGCGCAGCGATTTCCCCGGCGGTAACGGGCGCGTACTGATCGAGTCGATCACGCAGAAACTGTGGCCACTCGGAGATGACGTCCGTTTCATCCCCGGCCACGGACCGGAGTCCACCTTCGGCGAGCAGCGCCGGCGCAATCCGTTCGTCGCCGATCACGTGCTCGCCGGATGAACCCCGGCGCGGGGCCTGCCTCAGGCCCCGGCGCGCAGCGCGGCGATGCGCTGTTCGATCGGCGGATGGCTCATGAACAGCTTCTTCAGGCCCTGCGCCATGCCGCCACGGATGCCGAAGGCGGCCATCTGATCCGGCATGTCCACCGGCCGGCCGGATGCCCGCGCCAGCGACTCCAGCGCCCCGATCATCTTCTCGCGCCCGGCCAGTTCGGCTCCGGCCCGGTCGGCGCGGAACTCGCGCTGGCGCGAGAACCAGAACACGATGATGGAAGCCAGGATCGCGAGGATGATCTCGGCCACGATGGCGGTGATCCAGAACGCCGGGCCGTGACCGGACTCGTTCTTGAACACCACGCGATCGACAAAGTGCCCGATCACGCGCGACAGGAAGATCACGAAGGTGTTCACCACGCCCTGGATCAGGGCCAGGGTCACCATGTCGCCATTGGCCACGTGGCCGACCTCGTGGCCCAGCACGGCCTCGACCTCGCCCTGCCCCATGTTCTGCATCAGCCCGGTGCTGACCGCGACCAGCGCGTTGTTCCTGCTCATGCCGGTGGCGAAGGCGTTGGGGTCCGGCGAATCGTAGATCCCGACCTCGGGCATGCCGATGCCCGCCTGCTTCGCCTGGCGCTGGACGGTCTCCAGCAGCCACTGCTCGGTGGCATTCGAAGGCTTCTCGATCACCTGGACCTTCATGGTCTTCTTCGCCATCCACTTGGAGATGGCCAGGGAGATGAACGAGCCGCCGAAACCGAACACCGCGGCAAAGATCAGCAGGGCCGTCAGGTCGAGGTTGACCCCCTGCTCGTCGAGGATGCTCTCCACCCCGAGGATGCGCAGCGTGATGCTGAGCACGATCAGGATGGCGAAGTTGGTGGCCAGGAACAGCAGTATGCGTTTCATCGGATGAACTCGTTCTCCGTTGCGGGTGGAATCAGGCATTTCGGACGGTGTATTAGATAGGGGCGATACACGCGGGTTCAAGTCCCGGCCACACACACCGTCGCCTGCATGACGTATCATCCCTCCGTAAACCATTTTCCGCCCAGGTTCACGCATGCGGGCACCCCCCACCCCCGAAGACGAAGACCGGCGACTGGCCGGCGTGCGCCGTCTCCTGCTCGAGGAGACCGACGGCGAGCGCCTGTTCGCGCCGCTGCTGCGTCAGGCAGCGGCACGCCTGGAGGTCCCGATCACGGTGGTCTCGGTGATCGACCACGACCACCAGCGACTGCTGGGCGCCTACGGCGCCTGTCACCGCCGCATACCGCGCGAGGTCTCGTTGTGCGCCCATGCCATCGCCACCCCGCAGCACACCACCATCGTCGACGACGCGACCGACGATCCGCGCTTTGCCGACAACCCGCTGGTCACCGGCGAGCCGGGCGTGCGTTTCTATGCGGGGATACCGCTGACCCTGGAAGACGGCCTCGCGGTAGGTACCCTGAGCGTGATGGATACCCGGCCGCGCCGGTTCGATGCGGACCGGATCCGCGCGCTGGAGGACTTCGCCGGGCTCGCCGGGCACATCCTGCGTACCGAGTTCCTGCGCGGAGATTATGACGCCACCCGCTCCGCACACGAGCACCAGAGCCGCAAGCTGCACGCCGTGCTCGAGACCGCGGCCGCCGGCATCATCCAGATCGACGCCGGTGGCCTCATCGAGAGCTTCAACCCCGCGGCCGAGCGCCTGTTCGGTTACTCCGCGGCCGAGGTTCTGGGCCACAACGTGTCCATGCTCATGCCGGACCCCTGGGCGAGCCAGCACGACGACTACCTGCGCCACTACCAGGCTACCGGGGAGGCGCGCATCATCGGGATCGACCGCGAGGTCCGCGGCCTGCATCGCGACGGGCACACCTTTCCGATGCAGCTCGCGGTCTCCTCCATCCGGATCGACGGCGGAGAACACTACATCGGCATCGTCAACGATCTGACCGAACTGCACGAGGCCCAGGAACGCGAACTGCGCGAAAGCCGCCTGTTCAACGCGGTGCTGCGCGGGGCCCCCAATCCGATCTACGCCAGCGACGCCGACGGCCGCTACGTGGTGGCCAACCCGGCCTGCGAGCCACTGCTGGGCTTCGCGCCGGAAAAGGCCCTCGGAAGCACGGCCCACGATCTTTTCAGTGCCGACGTGGCCGACTATGCCCGCGGCCTCGACCACGAAGTCATGACCACCGGCCAGACCCGCACCCAGCCGCTGCATTTCGAGCACAACGGCCGGAGCTGGGAACTGGAACTGATCAAGACCCCGCTGGTCGGCGAGGACGGGCGTTCCGAGGGCGTCATCACCGTCGCCCACGACCTCAGCGAGATCACCCATGCGCAGAATGCCCTGCGCGAGGCGGAACGCCGTCGCAGCCTGTCGCAGCGCTTTGCGCGCATCGGCAACTGGAGCGTGGACGCGGTCACCGGCGAGCTGGACTGGACCCCGGAGGCCGCCGCCCTGACCAAAGGCGCCGAGCATCCCGCGCTGCAGGATCCGCGTTTCCTCACCGACATTGTGCTGCCGGAGGACCGTCCCCGCGTCCAGGGAGCGCTGAACGAAAGCCTGGCCTCGGGGACTCCGCTGGACGTGGAATTCCGCATCCGCACCTCGCCGCCGCGCTGGCTGCGCGCCCAGGGCGATCTGGAACGCGACGACCGTGGCCGCCCGCGACACCTGCTGGGGATCGTCCAGGACATCGACGCCTACCGCAACGCGACCGCGCAGCAGCAGCGCCAGCAGCATCTGCTGGAGGCCATGCGCCTGGCCACCACGCAGTACATGGAGACCGACTCCGCCGAGGACGTCTGGCCGTTCCTGCTGGACACCCTGCTGCAGGTGACCGACAGTCACTACGGTTTCATGGGCGAGACCGAATGGCACGACGGCCAGCCGTGTCTCAAGATCCACGCGATCACCAACCTGGCCTGGAGTGATGCCTCCGAACGGCTCTATCAGGAACTGCTCAGCGGCGACATGCGGCTGTGCGGGGCGAACAGCCTGATCGGTCGGGTCATGCACGAGGGCCGCATGCTGATCTCCGACGACGTGATGACCGACCCCCGCGCCGGCGGCCTCCCCGAAGGGCATCCGGAACTCGGCCCGTATCTCGGCATGCCGCTCTACCACGGCGACGAGCTGGTGGGCATGTTCGGCATCGCCGACCGCCCGGGCGGCTACGACCAGGAACTGGCCGACTTCCTCGCCCCGTTCTCCGCGACCTACGCGATCCTGATCCGCGCCCTGCGCGACCGCGAGGCGCGCCGCCGCGACCGCAAGGAGCTCGAACGGGCGATGCACGAGGCCGAACGCGCGAGCCGGGCCAAGTCGCAGTTCCTGTCCAACATGTCGCACGAGCTGCGCACGCCCCTGAACTCCATCCTTGGCTTCGCCCAGCTGCTCGCGGAGAGCCCGCGCGAGCCGCTGAGCGAACGCCAGGCCCGCCAGGTCGGCCACATCCGCGAGAGCGGCACCCACCTGCTCAGTCTCATCAGCGATGTCCTCGACCTCTCGCGCATCGAGACCGGCCGCCTGACCCTGTCGCCGGAGGCCACCGCGATCGGCGCGGTACTGCGGGAAGCCCTGGACATGGTCCGGCCGCTGGCCGAGGAACGCAGCGTGGCGCTCCACCACCCCGACCCCGCGACCGCCTGGCCGACGGTGCACGCCGACCCGACCCGCGCCCGTCAGATCCTGATCAACCTCCTGTCGAACGCCATCAAGTACAACCGGCCCGACGGCCGGGTGGACGTGATCGTGCAGGCCGAGCGCAACGACGCGACTGCCGATCCGGGGCGAGATCCGGAACACGGCATGCTGAACGTGGAGGTCCATGACACCGGTTACGGGATCCCGGAGGAACACCAGGAACGCCTGTTCCAGCCATTCGAACGCCTGGAACAGGAAGGCGGCGGCGTCGAGGGCACCGGCATTGGCCTGGTCATCTCGCGCGAGCTCGCCACGCGCATGGGTGGCGAACTCGATTTCTCCAGCACCGAGGGCGAGGGCTCTTGCTTCCGCATCCGCCTGCCCCTCGGCCAGCCATCGTCGGCGGCCGACGCGCCCGATCGCGCGCCGCCGGACCCCGCCGAAGGCCACGCCGGCGATGCCGATGCCGATACCGGTGCCGCCCCGGCTGCCGTCCGGCGGATCCTGTATATCGAAGACAACCTGGCCAACGTGGAACTGATGCGCGAACTGCTGCGCAACCGGGGCCGGACCGAACTGCGCGTCGCCGGCAGTGCCGAACAGGGTCTGATCACCGCGCGCGAATGGCTGCCGGACCTCATCGTGCTCGACGTCCATCTGCCCGGGATGAGCGGCACCGCCGCGGCCCGCGTGCTCAAGTCGCGGCCGGAGACCCGGCACATACCACTGATCGCCCTGAGCGCGGACGCCACCCGTGAAAAGGCCGGTGAAGGGAACCAGAATCCCGATTTCGAGGACTATCTGACCAAGCCGCTGGATATCCCGGCCTTCATGCGCAGCCTGGACCGGCTGCTGAACCCGACCGACGACTGACCCACGAACGCCACGCCGCCATGCTCACACCCGACCAGTCCCAGACCGAAGCCCGCATCCTCATCGTGGATGACAACCCGATGAACGTGGAGCTTCTGACCACCATCCTGGAGGACGCCGGCTTTCAGCATGTCCGGGGCGAGACCCGTCCGCAGCAGGCGGTGCAGTCCTGGCGCGAGGACCCGCGCGACCTGATGCTGCTGGACATCCGCATGCCGGGCATGGACGGCCACCAGGTCATGGAGACCCTCAACGCCGAACTCCAGGACGGTGACTGGCTTCCGGTGATCGTGCTGACCGCCCAGATCGACCCCGACACCCGCCAGCAGGCGCTGGCGGGCGGCGCCCTCGATTTCATCACCAAGCCGTTCGACGCCTCCGAGGTGGTGCAACGCATCAACAACCTGCTGCGGGTGCGGGCCCTGCACAACGCCACGCACAACGAGGTGCAGGACCTGTCGCAAAGCCTCGAGACGCAATCCCTGACCCTGCAGCGCAAGGATCGCGATCTGGAATACCTGGCCCACCACGATCTGGCCACCGACCTGCCCAACCGCGCGGCGCTGCTGGAAACCCTGGAGCAATGGCTGCAGGACCCGAGGATCCCGGTGATCGATCTGGTGATGCTGCGTCTGGGAGGACACGAGCCGCTGGAACGTCTGGAGGGGCACGCGGCCGCCGACCTGATGCTGCGCGAGACGGGCCAGCGCCTGCAGGGGTGCCTGGAGACACTGGCGGGAGACACCGCGCTGTGCGGACTGTGGGGCGGGTCCACCTTTCTGCTGCTGGCCGCCAGCGAACACGGTCTGCCCGACGACACCCTGCAGGCCATGCTGGAGAGCAGCACCCGGACGCTGCGCATCGGCCAGTACGAGGTCCGCCCGGAGATCGTGGCCGGACATGCCCGGACCACGGAAGCCGGCCACGACACCGGCGAACTGATCCGCCGGCTGATGCTCACGCTGTCCAGGGCCGACCGGCGGCAACTCCCCTGGCTCACCTACGTCCCGGAGCTGGAGCAGGCCGCGCGCCGGCGCCACCGGCTGGAACACGACCTGGCCGACGCCCATAACGGCGACGGCCTGTCCCTCCTGTACCAGCCCAAGATCGATCTGGCCATGGATTCCGTGGTCAGTTTCGAGGCCCTGATGCGCTGGGAACACCCCGAGCTCGGACCGGTCTCGCCCGGCGAGTTCATCCCCGTCGCCGAGACCACCGGCGCGATCGTCAACCTGGGCGAGTGGGCCCTGCACGAGGCCCTGGCGGCCACGGCCCGCTGGCGCGCCGCCACCGGCGAGTGCTATCCGGTCGCGGTCAACGTCTCCGCCCGCCAGTTCGAGGCCCTGACCGCGCGTGGCCACACCCTGACCCAGGCCGTACGCACGGCGCTGGAGCACACCGGCACCCCGCCCGGCTGCCTCGAGGTCGAGATCACCGAGACCGCGATCATGCACAACCTGGAGGATGCACTGGACGAACTGCACGCCCTGCGCGACCTCGGGGTGTCCATCGCCATCGACGACTTCGGCACCGGCTATTCCTCGCTCGCCTATCTGCGCCGGCTGCCGGTATCCACGGTCAAGGTGGATCGCGCGCTGGTCGACGGCATTGCCAGCGACCCCGGCATGCGCGGCCTGTTCGAGGCAATTCTCGCGGTGAGCCGCGGCTTCGGCCTGCAAACCGTCGCCGAAGGCATCGAGACCGCGGAGGACGCCGCCCTGCTGCACGAACTCGGCTGCCCGGTGGGCCAGGGTTTCCTCTACCATCGCCCCCTGCCGGAGGCCGAAGCCTGCGCCCTGATCACCCCCGCATCAAGCCATCGGGCCAGACCCTCCGAAGAACGCAGCGAACGCAACGCCCGGGGCTCCTGACCCGGGGCACCTGCCCCGGACCGGGAACTGTCGGCCGCGTCCGTCAGCGCCGCACTTCCAGCCGGTCGACGTTCTGGTAGCCGCGCGGGAGCTGCCGCCCGCGCCGCGTGCGCTCGCTCACATACTCGCCCCACTCCGCCGGCGCCAGGGCCTTGAAGCGCTTGCCGGCATGCACCACCAGGGTGTCACCCGGCGCCAGAGCCACGATCTCCTGCACCCGCTCCGAGCCGTCCTTGAGCGACGCCGCCGGGATCCCGGCCAGTTTGTTGCCCTTGCCGCGGGCCAGCTCCGGCAGCGAGGCCGCGGGGAACACCAGCAGGTAGCCCCGGGTCGTGACCACCGCCAGATGGTCGTTCTCCGGATCCGGCACCGCGACGGGCGGCAGCACCGCTGCCCCGGCCGGCACGGTCAGCACGTTCTTGCCCGCCTTCTGCCGCCCCAGAAGATCCTCCAGCCGGGTGATGAAACCATAGCCATGATCGGTGGCCAGCAGCCAGCGATCCTCGCCGGCGCCGGTCGCCATGCCGACGAAATGCGCCCCCTCCGCCGGGTTCACCCGGCCCGACAGGGGTTCGCCCTGACCGCGCGCGGACGGCAGGCTGTGGGCCTGCAGGGTGTAGGCGCGGCCGGTGGAGTCGAGAAACGCCAGCGGCTGATTGCTGCGTCCGGCGACCGCGGCGCGGAAGGCATCGCCGGCCTTGTAGTTCAGGCCGCGGGCGTCCACATCATGGCCCTTGGCGGCGCGCACCCAGCCCTTTTCCGAAAGCACGATGGTCAGCGGCTCCGCCGGCACCAGCGCGGATTCGTCCAGCGGCCGCGCGGCTTCGCGTTCCACCAGCGGGGATCGCCGCTCGTCACCATAGTCGGCGGCGTCCTTCTCGATCTCCTGGCGCACGCGGGTCCGCAGGCGACGCTCGGACCCCAGGGTCTTCTCCAGCTGGTCGCGTTCCTGCGAGAGCTCGTCCTGCTCGCCGCGGATCTTCATCTCCTCCAGCTTCGCCAGATGCCGCAGCTTGAGTTCCAGGATCGCCTCGGCCTGGGTCTCGCTGAGGCCGAAGCGGCTGACCAGTTCGGGCTTCGGCTCGTCGTATTCGCGGATGATCGCGATCACCTCGTCGATGTTGAGATAGGCGATCAGCAGGCCTTCCAGCACGTGCAGCCGCGCCTGCACCTTCTCCAGGCGCCACTGCAGGCGCCGGCGCACGGTCTCGATGCGAAACTCCAGCCATTCGCGCAGCAATCCGGGCAGATCGCGCACCTGCGGGCGGCCGTCGAGCCCGATCACGTTCATGTTCACGCGGTAGTTCTTCTCGAGGTCGGTGGTGGCGAACAGATGCGCCATCAGCGCCTCGATGTCCACGCGGCTCGAACGCGGGGTGATCACCAGGCGGGTCGGGTGCTCGTGATCGGATTCGTCGCGCAGGTCCTCGATCATCGGCAGCTTCTTCGCCCGGATCTGGCTGGCGATCTGTTCCAGCAGCTTCGCCCCGGACACCTGGTGCGGCAGCGCGGTGACCACGATATCGTCGCCCTCGCGCTCGTAGCGCGCCCGCGCACGCACCGACCCCTGGCCGGTGGCGTAGAGCTTCTGCAGTTCGGCGCGCGAGGTGACGATCTCCGCCTCGGTGGGGAAGTCCGGCCCCGGCAGGTGCTCGCACAGCTCGTCCACCGTGGCCTTCGGGTGTTCCAGCAGGTGCACGCAGGCCGCGGCCACCTCGCGCAGGTTGTGCGGGGGGATGTCGGTGGCCATGCCCACGGCAATCCCGGAGCCGCCATTGAGCAGCACGTTCGGCAGCCGCGCCGGCAGCATCTTCGGCTCCTCCAGCGCGCCGTCGAAGTTCGGCACCCAGTCCACCGTGCCCTGCCCCAGCTCGGAGAGCAGCAACTGGGCGTAGCGCGACAGGCGCGACTCGGTGTAGCGCATCGCGGCGAAGGACTTGGGATCGTCCGGCGAGCCCCAGTTGCCCTGCCCGTCCACGAACGGATAGCGGTAGGAGAACGGCTGCGCCATCAGCACCATCGCCTCGTAGCAGGCGGCATCGCCGTGCGGATGGAACTTGCCGAGCACGTCGCCCACGGTACGCGCCGACTTCTTGTACTTGGCGGTGGCGGACAGCCCCAGTTCGCTCATCGCATAGATGATGCGCCGCTGCACCGGCTTCAGCCCGTCGCCGATATGCGGCAGGGCGCGGTCCAGGATCACGTACATGGAGTAATCCAGGTACGCCTTCTCGGTGAAATCCTTCAGCGGCAGCTGCTCGCCATTGGCGAACGATTCGGGAGTCAGGGAATGGCTCATGCGCGATTCTCGGCCGGGGAGCGAAACGGAGGGCGACAGGGCTGGATTCCCGCGGGCCACCGTGGCGGGCACCGGGGAAAATCTTTAAGCTGCCGCCCGGCCCGCGTACTGTAGCGGGCCTGCGGCGGTTCATCCACAACGCCGCCACGCCACACCGTCACCGGGAGACCTGCTGTGCTCGACAGCGGCTGGGCCGCCAGTGTTTTCGCCGTCGTCTCGCTCGCGATCGCCGTCGCCACCGCCGCGCACGCCCTGCTGCAGCGGCGCGACACCGGCATGCTGATCGCGTGGGTCGGGCTGATCTTCCTGCTGCCGCTGGCCGGCTCCATCCTCTACTGGCTGTTCGGCGTCAACCGCATCCGGCGCCGTGCGCATGCCCTGCGCGAGGGGCACCTGCTGTCCGGGCTGCAGCCGCACGAAGGGGCACGCCCCGCGCCGCCGGCGCGCTGGGAACGCCTGGTACACAGCGGCGACCGCCTGAGCCCGTTCCGCCTGACCGGCGGCAACGCGATGGAACCGCTGTTCGACGGCGACCAGGCCTTCGGCGCGATGCTGGAGGCGATCGATCGCGCGGAACATTCCATCACCCTGGCCACCTACATCTTCGATTATGACACTCAGGGCCAGCGTTTCATCCGGCACCTGCAGGCGGCGCGCGAACGCGGTGTGGCCGTGCGCGTGCTGGTCGACGGCATCGGGGTGCGCTACAGCCGCCGCAACACCCTGCGCCATCTGCGCCGCGCCGGGCTCGTCGCCGCCCCCTTCCTGCCCGTGCACCACATCCCGCGCAGCCTGGCGGTCTTCAACCTGCGCAATCACCGCAAGCTGCTGGTGATCGACGGGTATCGTGGCTTCACCGGCGGCATGAATATCCGCCGCGGGCACAGCCCCAGCGACCCCGGACGTCACCCCATCCAGGATCTGCATTTCGCCGTGCGCGGGCCGGTCTGCCGCCAGCTGCAACGGGTGTTTGCCGAGGACTGGGAATTCACCACCGGCGAACAGCTGAAGGGCGAGACCTGGTTCCCGCCGCTGGACGCCGACGGCGGTGCCCTGCTGTGCCGCGGGCTGCCCGACGGCCCGGACGAGGATTTCGAGGTCCTCAACTTCACCCTGCAGGCGGCGATCGCCGAGGCCCGCGAGCGCATCGTGATCGCCACGCCCTATTTCCTGCCCGACCACGCCCTGGTGGGGGCGCTCAAGGCCGCCGCACTGCGCGGGATCCGCGTGGACATCCTGCTGCCGGAACACAACAATCTGCGGCTGGTGCAATGGGCCAGCCAGCCGGGCCAGGCGGAACTGCTGGAACGCGGCTGCCGCCTGTGGCTGACCCCGCCGCCGTTCAACCATTCCAAGATCATGCTGGTCGACGGCGAATGGGTGCTGGCGGGCTCCGCCAACTGGGACCCGCGCAGCCTGCGCCTGAACTTCGAGTTCAACCTGGAATGCTACGACCCGGGGCTGGGCGGACGCCTGACGCAGTGGGCCGACGAGCTGCTGGAAGACTCGCGCGAACTCACGCTTACCGAGGTCTACCGCCGCCCGCTGCCGATCCGCCTGCGCGACGGCGCCGCCCGGCTGCTGACCCCCTACCTCTGATCCGACAGCACCAGTTCCTGGCCGGAACCGTTCTTGGCGACGTACATGGCGTGGTCCGCCTGCTGCAGCAGCTCCTCGGCCCGTTCGCCGTCGTCGGGATAGATCGCCGCCCCCAGACTCAAACCCACGCGTACCGCCTCCTGATTGATCTCCACCGGCTCGGCGAAACGCTGGTGCAGCTTGCGTCCCACGGCGCGCACGTCCTCGGGTCCGCCCACAGCCTCCAGCAGCAGGACGAACTCGTCGCCCCCCACGCGGGCGACCACGTCACTCTCGCGCACCCCGCTGCGCAGGCGCGCGGCCACGGTCACCAGCACCACGTCACCGGCATCGTGACCCAGACGGTCGTTGACCGGCTTGAAGCCGTCCAGGTCGCAGACCAGCAGCGCCAGACGGGTGCCGTTGCGCCGCGCCCGGCTCAGCGCCTGACGCAGGTGCTCCTGCAGCAGGCTGCGGTTCGGCAGTCCGGTCAGCGAATCATGATGGGCCTGATGCCACAGGCGTTGTTCGGATTGCTTGTCGCGAGTGATGTCCCGCACCATGCCCAGCACCCGCTGCGGGCGCCCGTCAGCATCACGCGATATCTCGCCCTCCACCCGCACGTGCCGCAGCCCGCCGTCGGGCAGCACGACCCGGTGCTCCAGGTGATAATGGCTGCCCTCGGCCAGCGCGGCGTTGATGCCCTGGCGCACCCGGACCCGGTCGTCCGGATGGATGGCGTGCATGTAGGCCTCGAAACCGGCCGTGTCCCGTTCGGGATCCAGACCGAACAGCTCGAACACATTGGTCGACCAGTTGAGCTGCTCGCCGCGGATGCCCCAGTCCCAGTACCCCACACCGGCGATGCGCTGGGCCTCTTCCAGACGCGCGGAGGCATCCTCAAGCTCGGCGGTACGCCGTGCCACCGCGGCCTCCAGCCCGGCCTGGGTCTCGCGCAGGCGCGCTTCGGCCCGGCGGCGCTGCACCAGCTCCTCCTGCAGCGCCGAATGATCCTGGCGGATGCGCCGGCGCACCTGAAAACCGATGCCGGCGATCAGCAGCATGGCCACGCCCGAGGCCATCACCATGACCTGCTGGGTATCCTCGTGCTGGCGCACCATCGCGCGAATGTCCGCCGCGTTCTGCTGTTCCAGGGCCGCGAGAAGGCGCTCGATCTGCTCCAGGGTGCGCTCCTGCGCCGGCATGATGCGGGAATACAGGGTCGGCAACGCCTCCTGACGGCCGCCGGCAAGGGCCAGGTCGATCATCTCGCTCATCAGCGGCGCCCCCACCGCGGTCATCTCGCGCAGTTCCGCCAGCAGACGCGCATGGCGGGGATCGTCGATCGTCCGATCCACCTCGTCGCGCGCCTCGATGAAGCGGCGGGCGAGATCACGGAATTCCTGGCGGTACTGGTCCTGCATGGCGGGGTCATCGGTGCTGAGGACCAGCGTCGCGCGCAGCGTCCGCTCGCGCACCAGCGCGCGCATGCGGTGGACACTGTCCACCCGCTGCACGTATTCCGCGGCCAGAGACTGGACCTCCTGCTGCAGCTGCTGCACGCGCAACCAGCTGACCACCGCCACCGCCGCCACCAGCAGCAGGACCAGCAGAAAGGCCCCGGTCAGATGCGAAGTCCGCCCGGGGAGCCGACCGGGGGCCGGCCCGCGGCTCACGTCCCGCCCCGCTGGATCCATGGCTTGACCGACATCCCGCTCCCCCTGTCGAATCGCCTGCCGTGCAGGTGCAACCTCGAGAGTGCCGCGATATGACCGAACAGACAAGCAGCGGGGGATCGTCTGCCCCCGGAGACAACGCAGAGATCCGGCGTCTGGAGCAGGTGTACGCCGCGGCGCACTACCGCGTGCAGCTGCCGCCGGGCCCTACCGGCAGCCTGCATACCGCCGCCACGACCCTCGACCTGCGCATTGGCGAGCCCCACGCGGAACTGGCGCGCCAGCTGAGCGCACGGGGCCATGCACGGATCACGCTGATCACCGCACACAACCCCTTCAGTCGGCCGTCCGGTGCGACGGAGAACGCCCGGCGCCAGGAACAGCTGCGGGCCACGATCACCAGCGCGGGACGGCCCGCCTGGCCGGCCACCAGCGGCGATCCGGACGGAGAATGGCCGGAAGAACCCGGCTTCGGCATCCCCGACCTCCCGCCGGCGATCCGTGACCACTGGCTGGAAAAATTCGAGCAGAACGCAGTGGTGGAGTGCGAACCGCCGCGGGCGCCGGAACTCGTCTGGCACCCGCGCCTGCGCTCCGGGCCGGGCCCCTGAACGCGCTTTACAGCGGCAGCCGGCCGCCGGAGCCCACGGCCACGGTGACCAGGCCCAGCACGGTATTGATCGCCACGAACAGGCGGATCTGGCCGATGCGGCGCAGGCCTTCTGCAACGTCCCCGGCCTCGGCGGCCTGCTTCAGGCGACGATACGGGGCAAAGTAGATGTGCGCGAAGATCAGCATCATGATGATGCCCAGCAGCAGCATGGTGTGCACGCTGGGATGCACCCCGCCCATGCCGCCGAGTACACCGAAGATCAGGTAGAAGCCCGTCACCAGAACCACCGCGATGGAGGCCCACACCCAGGGGAAGAACCGCCCCAGCACCGCCGGCCACAGGCGCAGACGCGCGGCGTCATCCAGCTCCGCGTTGGCCGCCGGGCGCAGGATGGCCCAGGCGAAGAACATGCCGCCCACCCAGATCACCACGGCCAGGACGTGGAGCACGTTCGCCAGTGCGTATCCCGTCATTATCATCTCCTTTCGTTGCATTGCGTGAATGGGCGGCAGTGTAGCCGCTCCCGCCGGGCGGTGCCGAACCGCCACCCGCACTGGTCGCTCTTGCACCCGCGCGGCACACAGCGAAGGATGGACTCATGGCAAGCGACATCCTTCAGGCCACCCTGCAACTCGCGCTCGCCGCCGCGCCCTGGCTGCTGGCGGGGCTGGCGGTCGCCGGCCTGGTGCGCGCCCTGTTGCCTCAGGAACGCCTGCAGGCCTGGCTGGGGGGATCCTCGGTGGGGGCCACGGCACGCGGGGCGGTGGCCGGGGCGCCCTTGCCCCTGTGTTCCTGCGGCGCCATCCCGGCCGCGCTGGCCCTGCACCGTGGCGGCGCCGGACGCGGCCCCGCCACGGCCTTCCTGATCGGCAGCCCCGGCATCGGGATCGATTCGCTGGCGATCAGCTACGTCCTGCTGGGACCGCTGATGGCCGTGGTCCGGGGGCTCGGCGCGGTGGTCACCGCGCTGGCCACCGGTCTGCTGGTCGGGGCGGGAAGCCTCGCCCGCCAGTCGCCGCCCGCCCCCGGCCCGGACAATGTCGGCGGCGACGCCTGCGGCAGCAGCTGCGGGAATGGCTGCGAAGACGCCTGCGACACGGAGGCCGCGCCGCCCGGCGCCGGCCCCGGTCGGCTGGCCGAACTGCGCGGCGGCCTGGCCTACGCCTTTGGCGACATCCTCGACGACATCCGCCTGTGGCTGGTGCTCGGACTGCTGGTGGCGGGCGTGCTGCTGGCCACCGTACCGCCGGATGCGCTGGCCGCGTACGGCAGCGGGCCGGCCGTCATGCTCCTGATGGCGCTGGTGGGCATCCCCATGTATCTGTGTGCAACGGCGGCCACGCCCATCGCCGCCGGCCTGCTGGTGGCCGGCGTTTCGCCCGGGACCGTGCTGGTGTTCCTGCTGGCCGCGCCGATCACCAGCATGGCGACCCTGGGTGTCTATCGTCGGGAGATGGGCAATGCCGCGCTGGTTCGCTACCTCGTCGGGATTATGGGGTCGACCATTGCCCTGGGGCTGCTGCTGGATCTGGCCCTGGCGTACACCGGATTCGATCCGCTGACCGGGGTCGAGGCCGCCACCGAATGGCTGCCGCACTGGCTGGAATGGGCGGCGCTGATCGCCCTGGTCCTGGCCGCCACCCACCCCCTGCGCGTACTGCGGCGCCTGCGCGCGGCGCGGTCCGCATGACCCGGAGGCTGCGATGTCGACACGTTCCATCGGACTCGACGACGAACTCCACCCGTATCTGCTCGACGCCTCGCTGCGCGAATCGCCGCTGCTGGCAGAACTGCGTGCGCAGACCTCAGCCCTGCCCGAGGCGCGCATGCAGATCGCCCCGGAACAGGGGCAGTTCATGGCCCTGCTCGCCCGGCTGACGGGTGCCCGGCGCTACCTGGAGATCGGCACCTTCACCGGCTACAGCAGCCTGGTCATCGCCGAGGCCCTGCCGGCCGACGGCCGGATCGTGACCTGTGATCTCAGCCGCGAATGGACCGACATCGCCGGCCGCTACTGGCGCCGCGCCGGCGTCGAGGACCGCATCGACCTGCGCCTCGGACCGGCCGCGGACACCCTGCAGGCCCTGCGCGAAGAAGATCCCGCGGTCGAGCCCTTCGACCTGGCCTTCATCGACGCCGACAAGACCGGCTACCGCGAATACTACGAACACTGCCTCGCCCTGCTGGCGCCCGGGGGCCTGGTGATGATCGACAACACCCTGTGGCACGGCACCGTGGCCGACCGCAGCGATCAACGCGAGGACACGGTAGCGATCCGCGAATTCAACCGGTTCGTTCACCGGGACGAGCGGGTGGATCTGTCGCTGGTGCCGATCGGCGACGGCCTGACGCTGGCGCGCAAACGGACCGCGTGACCCTCTGGTAAACTTGAACCATGCACGGTCCCCCATCTCCCTTCCCGCCCCCGGCATGAGCCTGCGCAGCCGCTTCCTGATGCTCGCCGGCGCCCTGCTCCTGGTCGGGCTGGTCGGCGTCTGGTTCGCCTTCGAGCGCATTGCCGAAGGCATCATCGAGCAGTGGGGGAAGCACGTCGCGGAGATCCAGGTGCGCTACGACAGCGCCCGCCTGCAGCAGCCGCTGGAACGCGAGATCGCCCTGTCGCACCAGCTGGCCGACTCCACCGCCATCCTCCGGTTCGCCCGTGAACCCGACAACCCCGACAGGGAGGCGGCCGCCATCGAGGAGATGGAGAGCTTTCGCGGCAATTTCCGCGACGAAAACTACTTCGTGGCCCTGCGCGAAAACGGCGCCTACTACCACAACAACGCCGACGACGAATTCGCCGACGACCCGCTGCGCTATCACCTGGACCCCGACGACCCCGATGATGCCTGGTTCTTCCGCCTGATCGAGGAGGAACGCGACTTCCATCTCAACGTCAATCCGGACACCGAGCTGGGGGTCACCAAGCTGTGGATCGACGTGCTGATCCGCGACCGCGACGGCTCCATCCTGGGCATGACCGGGACCGGCCTGGAACTGGACGGCATCCTGCGCGACATCGTCGACATCGAGCAGCCGGGGATCACCACGGTGTTCGCCGACTTCAGCGGCGCCATCCAGCTCTACCGCGATCCGGAGTTCATCGAATTCGCCAGCCTGGTGCAGCCGGAGGGTCAGAAAAGCACGGTGGAACGCCTGGTCGACCGTCCCCGCGACCACCAGCGCATCCGCTCCATGATGGACGAACTGCGGGATCTGTCCGACCCGGAAGGCGAGGTGCGCACCGACTTCGTCCAGGTCGACGGGCAGCGCCAGCTGGCGGGCATCGCCCGATTGCCGACTCTCGACTGGTACGAAATCACCCTGCTGGATCTCGACGAGGTGATGCCGGTACGACATTTCACGCCGGTGCTGGTGGTCTTCGGCTTTACCCTGGCCCTGGTCCTGGTCCTGCTGCACATGGCCCTGCAGCGCCTGATTTTCCGCCCGGTGGCCGCGCTGGAACAGGCGATGGCACGCATCCAGTCCGGCGACCTGCGCCCGGTGGAACTGCCCGAGGCGCGCGGCGAGATCGGCCGCCTGATGCGGCACTACCAGAGCATGGCGGAGGCCATCCGCAACCAGACCCGCAACCTCGAGACCAAGGTCCGCGAGCGCACCGAGGCACTGCACGAAATGGCCCGCAAGGATCCGCTGACCGGACTGGTGAACCGGCGGGGCATGGACGAGCTGCTGGATGACCATGCCCAGCGCGCGCGGCATTCCGGCGAGCCGTTCGGGGTCATCTATCTGGACCTGGACCACTTCAAGCCGCTCAACGATACCCACGGCCATGCCGAGGGCGATGTCACCCTGACCCGGGTCGCCGAACGGCTGCGCGAATTTCTCGGCCCCGACGACCGGGTGGCGCGCTGGGGCGGCGACGAATTCCTGGTCCTGCTGCATCCCTGCGACCCGGAACGCCTGTCCGCCATGGGTCAGGCCCTCATCGAGGCCGCCGCCGGAGTGGAAACCCCCGAGGACACGCCCGTGACCTTCAGCGCCGGGGGCCACCTCGCGCAGCCCGGAGAACCCGTCGACGAGATCCTCGAACACGCCGACCACGCCCTGTATTCGGCCAAGGAATCCGGACGCAACCGCTTCGACGTGCTCTGAGTCAGGGTTTGCGCGGGGGACGCGTGTACCAGAACCAGCTCAGACGCCGCGAACGCAGGCTCCAGGGCAACAGCAGCACCTGCAGCACCACCAGGACGTGGCGCGCAGGGTGGAACCAGTCCTCCTTGCGCCCGGAGGTCAGCACCGGCGTCTGCAGGATCTCGAAGCGCTGACCCTGCGCGCGTCCCCGGCGTTTCAGTGCCCGTGACAGGAACACCTCCTCGCCCGCATAGACCGCCTCGCTGAAACCGCCCACGGCCGCGAACGCCTCGCGGGTGCAGAATACGTAGCAACCCGCGGCCAGCCCCAGGCGCGCGGAGAGGGCGTTCCATACGGCCGCGCCCCAGCGATAGATGCGATGGTCGAGATGATCAAAGGCGACCCGGGCGCCACCGCCGCACACCCTTCCGCTGTCGAGCGCGTCCAGCGTGGCCTGCAGCAGTTCGGCACCGGGCCAGGTGTCGGCATCGACGAACAGCAGGTACTGCCCGCGAGCCGCCCCGGCACCCGCATTGCGCGCCCGGCTGATCCTGCGCTCCGGCTCGTACACCACCCGGCAGCCCGCGCGCTGCGCGATCTCCGGGGTGGCATCCGTGGAGGCATTGTCGACCACGATGATCTCGCTGGCCCGTTCGACACCGGCCAGCGCCCCCTGGACCGCGGCCAGGGTCCGCGGCAGCCATTCCGCCTCGTTCCACGCGGGGATGATCACGGACAGGCCCGGAGCACCGCGGACAAAAGCGTCGAAATTCACGGATTCACCTCCTGGTCGGCCGTCGCGCACGGAACTGGGGAAACTACACCGGGCCGCACTCGTCTACCATGGTGGACAAATCGAGGCATCCGGAGACTCCTCATGACCCGCAATCCAGCCACCCGACTGTTACTCCTGGCCGTGCTCGGGCTCCTGCTGGCGCTGCCACCGGCCACCTGGGCGGAATCCGGCGACGGGACCACCGCTGCCGCAACCACCAGCGAGTCGATGAAGAGCCTGCGCGAGGACTGGCAGCAGCGCCGCGAGCAGCTGCAGCGCGATGCCGAAGAAGGCGACGAGACCGCACGCGAACGCACCCGGGATACCCTGGACGCGATGGATGACACCCTGCAGCGCCTGCACCGGGAGGCCAGCGAGACCTGGGACGATCTCGCCGACGCCACGCGCGAAAACCGCGAACGGGCCTTGCAGGCCCTGGACGACGAACGCGATGCCCTGGCCGCCTGGTACGACGACATGGAACTGCGCAGCGGGCGCGCCGGCGGGTCGATCCGCGAAGGCTCGCGCAAGGCCTGGGAAGGCGTGCGGGACGGCTCGCGCGAGGCCTGGGGCGGCGTCCGCGAAGGTTCCCGCGAGGCCTGGGATGGCGTGCGCGACGGGTCGCGGGACGCCTGGGGCCGCATCCGCGACGGCTCGCGCGACGCCTGGGACGGGGTCCGTGATGCCTTCGGCGGGGACGACGCGCCGGACGAAGGAGAAGCCGAATGACCGCGACCCTGCGAACGTCCCCGCTTCTCGCCCTGGCCCTGGCCCTGCTGGTGACCGGCTGTGACGGCGGCTTCTGGTCCGGCGAGCCGGAACACCGCGAACGCACCGACAACCCGGAGATCCTCGCGCGCGGCGAGCACCTCTACCAGCAGTACTGCGCGGCCTGCCATGGCGAGGACCGCGAGGGGGCGGAGAACTGGCACCAGCCGGACGAAGACGGCAACTGGCCCCCGCCGCCGCTCGACGGTTCGGCCCACACCTGGCACCACCCCTGGTGGCAGCTCAAGGACATGATCCGTTACGGCGGCCAGGCCCGTGGCGGCACCATGCCCTCGTTCGAGGAACAGATCGACGAAGAAGACGCCGAGGCCATCATCTACTGGCTGCAGTCGCACTGGCCCGACGAGGTCTACGAGGCCTGGCTGGACTACGACCGCAACACCCCCACGCCCGCAGACTGGGAAGAGGCCACCGGCCGCGAGTGGGTCACCCACACCGACTGATACCGGGCGGGGCGGGAACTGACCGGACCCGACCGGCGCGGTCAGTTCCCGGCCCAGCCCATGCGCCGGAACACCAGCTTCTCGCCCTCCACGATCAGGAACACCGCCAGCCCGAACAGCAGGATGCGCGCCCAGTCCCCGGCATCGATCGCAGTGGTGCCGAACAGGGTGTGCATCACCGGCACGTAGGTGAACGCCAGCTGCAGCACGACCAGCACCCCGATGGCGATCCACATCGCCCGCGAGCGGAACAGCTCGCCACCCGCCAGCACCGGCTGATGGATCAGGCGCAGGTTCAGCAGGTAGAAGGCCTGACCGGCCACCAGGGTGTTGATGGCCACGGTGCGGGCGAGGTCATCGGCCACCCCCAGCACCTCCTCCATGTACACGAAGTGGCCGAAGGTCCCGAGCCACAGCAGGATCGCCACGAACGGGATGCGCCACAGCAGAAACCCCGACAGCAGCGGGGTGTCCGGCGCACGCGGCGGACGGCCCATCACCCCCGGCTCGGTGCGCTCGAAGGCCAGCGCCATCGCCAGGGTCACCGAGGTCACCATGTTGACCCACAGCACCTGCACCGGGGTCAGCGGCAGGGCCAGGCCCATCAGGATCGCCATCATGATGGTCAGTGACTGCCCGGCATTGGTGGGCAGCATGTGCAGGATGGCCTTGCGGATATTGTCGTAGACCGTACGGCCCTCTTCCACCGCATGCGCGATGGAGGCGAAGTTATCGTCCGCCAGCACCATCTCGGAGGCCTCCTTGGCCGCCTCGGTCCCCTTGCGCCCCATGGCCACGCCAACATCCGCGCGCTTGAGCGCGGGGGCGTCGTTCACCCCGTCCCCGGTCATGGACACGATACGGCCGTTGCCCTGCAGCGCCCTGACCAGCCGCAGCTTGTGCTCCGGCGTGGTGCGTGCGAACACATCGGTATCCTCCACCGCGCGCGCCAGTTCGGCGTCATCCATGGCTTCCAGCTGCTGGCCGGTCAGCGTGCCGCCCTCGCCGCGCAGGCCCAGCTGCTCGCCGATCGCCCGCGCGGTGGCCGCGTGGTCGCCGGTGATCATCTTGACCCGGATCCCGGCCCGCTGGCACTCGGCTACCGCGGCGATCGCCTCGTCGCGGGGCGGATCGATGATCCCCACCAGCGCCAGCAGGATGAATCCACCCTGCTCCACGTCACCATAGGTCAGCTCGCGCTGCTCGGCGGTGGTCTCGCGCCGGGCGATGGCCAGCAGGCGCTGACCGCGTGCCGCGATCGCGTCCATCGCCGCATGCCATTCATCCGCCCGCAGCGGCTCGCGACCGTCGGCGGTGGCCTGGTGCTCGCACAGCTCCAGCACCCGTTCCGGGGCCCCTTTCAGATAGATGCGCCCGTGGCCGTCGTGGTCGTGATGCAGGGTCGCCATGTAACGGTGATCCGATTCGAACGGGATCACGTCGGTTCGCGGCAGGCACTCGTGCTCGTGGCGTGTGCTCAGGCCGGCCTTGAACGCCGCTGTCACCAGCGCCCCCTCGGTGGGGTCGCCCTGCATCACCCACTGGCCGTCCTTTTCGAAAACCTCTGCGTCGTTGCACAGCAATCCCGCACGCAGGACCTCTTCCAGACACGGGGCATCGGCCGGCTCCACCTCCACCCCGTCACGCGTGAAATCGCCGTGCGGCGCATAACCGACCCCGCTGACCCCGTATTCGCCAGCACCGGTCATCAGCGCCTGCACGGTCATCTCGTTGCGGGTCAGGGTCCCGGTCTTGTCGGAACAGATCGCCGACACCGAACCCAGCGTCTCCACCGCCGGCAGCTTGCGGATGATCGCGTTGCGCCGGGCCATCTTCTGCACCCCGATGGCCAGGGCGATGGTCAGGATCGCCGGCAGGCCCTCGGGGATGGTGGACACCGCCAGGCTGGCGGCCGCCAGGAACATCTCGTCCAGCGGGTAATCGCGCACCCAGAAGCCGAAGGCAAAGGTCGCCGCCGAGATGACGATGATGACGCCGGCCAGCCAGCGGCCGAACTGCGCCACCTGGCGCACCAGCGGGGTCTCGAGGCTCTCCACCTCGCCCAGCATGGTGGAGATGCGCCCGATCTCGGTATCGCCGCCGGTGGCCACCACCACCCCGGTACCCCGGCCGAAGGACACCAGCGTGCCGGAGAACGCCATGCCGCGCCGATCGCCCAGATCGGCGCCTTCGTCGACCGCGGCCGTATCCTTCTCGACCGCCACCGACTCCCCGGTCAGCACCGCTTCCTCGACCTGCAGGTTGCGGGCTTCGAACAGCCGCACGTCGGCCGGCACGCGATCCCCGGCCTGGAGATAGACGATATCCCCCGGCACCAGGGTATCCGCGGGAACCTCCCGGCGTTCGCCATCGCGCAAGGCCACCGCCTGCGGCGAGAGCATTCTGCGGATCGCGTCCAGCGCCTTTTCCGCCTTGCCCTCCTGGACGAAGCCGATCAGCGTGTTGATCAGCACCACCGCCAGGATCACCCCGGTGTCCACCCAGTGGCCCAGCAGGGCGGTCCCGATGGCCGCCAGCACCAGGATGTAGATCAGAATGTTGTGGAAATGACGCAGGAAACGCCGCAGCACCCCGGCCTTTTCCGGCGGCTTGAGCGCGTTGGGGCCGAAACGCTCCAGCCGTTCACGGGCCTCGTCGCCGTTCAGCCCCTCGCGTGCGGCGTCGTGGCGCCGCAGGGCCTCGTCGGCTTCCAGTGCATGCCACGGAGTATTGGCACCGGTATCGTCCCCCGAGCCGCCGGGCGTGTCAGGGGTGTCAGGGGCATCGGGACGGGATTCATCCATGGGCGGGCTTCATCCGGGTGGTTGGTGCGTCATGGTTCAATCCTGTCGGAGTTCGGCGCCGGCCACAAGCCCGCCGATTCCGTGACAGAACGCACAAAAAAGGCCGCCCCGGTCGCCCGGGACGGCCCTTTTTCTCAGTGAAGGCCCTGCCGGTTCAGAAATTGAAACCGACCTTGGCCATCACGCGCATGTTGTCCATGTCCTCGCGCGAGCCGGCGAAGCGATCGCTCTCGGTGATCTGGTAGCGCGCTTCCATGCCGACGAACAGGGTGTCGTCCACGTCGTACTGCACCGAGCCGCCGAACTGCCCGGCCCACAGACCGTTGCGGTCACCGTCCAGCTTGGTGTTCACATAGCCCAGCCCGGGCCCGAAGCCCATGGTCACGCTGTCGGCAACTTCAAACTCCCAGTGGGTGTTCAGTTCGGTGCTGGTCATCCGCAGCGGGCCGTCGTCGAACTCGGTCACGCTCAGACGATGGCGCAGCACGCCGTTGTCCGGCTGGAACAGCAGGCAGTCGGCGCCGATTTCCAGACCATAGGCCGGGTCATCTCGCAGATCGGAGTCGGTGGTCCAGAGGCCACCCCCCATCACCGCAAAGCTCGGGTTGAGCCCCATCCCGTCGGCGCTGGCGGTGCCGACCGCCAGGAGCGGAGCGGCGGCCATTGCGAACATCATCCTGCGTACCTGCATGTCGAACTCCCGGAAAAGCTTGTGTTTCACGGTAGTTTAACGCTGACACCCGATCCGTAAAACTGCCCGGGGCAGGTGCTGGTGCCCCGCAAGCCTGCCGGAGGCGGTACCGATCGACCGCACCGGCGGGAGCGGAAGGAATTTCCCGCGACCCCATGTCATCTACTCAGGCTGAGGCCCATGTGCAGACCGGAGCCCCGCGACACGGATCCCGGATCTGGCCGGGAACCCTCATCGTCTGTAACACTCGAAAGCAGCGTCCGGAATACACAGTAAAGAACACCGGACGTTGTCAGCGAAGAACATTCACAAGCCTACGCAAGTACGGAGGTTTTCCATGTCCGACAAGCACAACGCCAATCGCCGTGCCTTCCTGCGCCGCGCATCCGCCGCGGTGGCCGCCATTCCGGTGGTGAGCCTGATGGGCACGCAGTCCGTCCACGCCGCGGACGAGAAGGCCGAAGACGGTCACGCCCACGACTACGTCAACGACGCGGCCGATGCCGCGGATCACCCGCAGTTCCAGGAAGGCGCGCGCTGCGACAACTGCGCCTTCTGGAACGCCAACGCGGATGCCCCGGACGGCTGGGGCGGCTGCTTCCACCAGGACTTCCAGAACGTCCTGGTCAACGAAGCCGGCTGGTGCGACGCGCACGTGATGAGCTGATTCACGGGCACGTCCCGACCCCGCCGGTCACGCATCGGCGGGGTCTTCCCTCACGATCTCCGCGTCCTCCGACGCTCCGCCGGCATCGCGATAAACCACCCGCCGGTCGGTGATCTCGAATTCCCCCTCGGCGTGCCGCACGTCGCCCGCCAGCATGCGTTCGTCCAGACGTTCGAACAGGCGCTGCAGCGCCAGCGCAATCGCCTCCCGGGCCCGCACGTCCAGACCGTATCCTTCCCAGTTCGCGCGCGCGCTCGCCAGACGCGCGTACCCGGCCTGCACGAAACCCGCAACCAGCAGTGCCCGCAGGGCCCCCTGCCCCGCCCACTGCGCCAGCCCGCGCAGATGTTCCGGATCGGGGCGCGTATCCGTGCCGGGCCGCAGGGCTTGCGGCAACAGGGCCGGCCAGTCGTCCGCGACCGGACGCCCGGGCAGCAGGTCCTCGTCGATCATCTGACGATAGTCCTCCACCGGATCCGAGCCCGTGCGCAGCGCCAGCTGCATCAGCGCCCCCGCCTCGTCGAGGTAACCGGACAGCGCGAAGCCGCACAGATGGTGATCCACGATGTCATGCACGAAGACCGAGGTGGGGATGCGTTCGCCGGTGAACGGCGTCGCGGCAATCACATCCTCGCCCAGTCCGGGAAGGGCCAGCTTCCAGCCGCGCGCGCCGAAGCCATCCTCCCATGTCCTGCGATACCGCACTGGCACATGCACCGGCGACGTGGCCGATCCACCGGAGGTACCCGGGGCCCCGTCATCCGAAACGCCGCCCTCAAGGCCTTTCGCTTCGTTCGTTGGATCTCCCATTGGATTCCCTCCCCTTGCGTTTACCGATCGGTCAACTAGACTGTAGATCATGACGACCGGAGACCAAAGCCGACAGGCCCTGATGGATGCCACCCGCGGTCTCGTGCTCACCCGCAGCTACGGTTCGGTGGGCATCGCCGGCATCTGCGAGCGCGCCGGCGTGCGGCGGGGCAGCCTGTATCACTTCTTCCCGGGCAAGGAGGATCTGGTCATCGCCACGCTGGAGGCGCTGTATACCGAGTTCACAGCGGAAGTCCTGGAGCCCGCCCTGCGCGGCCCCGGTGGACTGCGCGAGCGGGTCACCGCCTTCGTCGGCGCGATCCACGCATTCCAGGCCCGCATGCAGGCCGCGGAGGGCCGCCTGCCGGGCTGCCCGTTCGGCAGCCTGGCGGTGGAAACCGGCACGCAGAGCCCACGCCTGCGGGCAGCCATGCAGGGCCATCTGGACGCGATCCGCGCGCAATTCCGCGCGGCCCTCGACGCGGCCGTGGCGCACGGCGAACTGGACGCACGCACCGACACCGCCCGCCTCGCCGATCACTGGCTCGCGCTGATGGAGGGCATCCTGCTGATGGCACGGGCGGAACAGGACGCGGACACCATCCTGCGTCTGGCCCCGGCGCTGCAGGACCTGCTGCTCACCACCCATCCCGACGGAGACGCGCCATGACGACCGAATCCGATTTCCCCCTGCATGACCGCGCATCGGCCCCCGCGGCGGCCGCCAGTTTCGACCGCGCCGAGGCCACCTTCGGCATGGTCCCCAACCTGATCCGCAAGATGGCCACCGTCCCGGCCCTGGCCGCGGCCTATCTCGATCTCAACGAACTCCTGCAGCAGACCTCGCTGAGCGGCGAGGAACAGGCCGTGCTGCTGCTCACCGTCAGCCGTTTCCACGCCTGTGATTACTGCATGGCCGCCCACAGCATGACCGGCCGCATGGCCGGCGTCGCCGATTCGGTGGTGGACGCCCTGCGCGAGGACCGGCCGCTGGAGGACCCCGCGCTGGAGGCCCTGCGCGGGTTTGCCCGGGCCATGCTGGAACACCGCGGCTGGGTCGACGAGACGGCCAAGCAGGCCTTTCTGGAGGCCGGCCACACACCGCAGAAAATGCTGGAGGTCATCCTCGCCATCGGCCTCAAGACCCTGTCCAACTACACCAACCACATCGCCGCCACACCGGTGGACGAACCGATGCAGGGCGAACGCTGGACGGCCCCGGCCGGCGGCTGAGGCAGAGCGCAGTCCGAATGAACCGGGAAATGCGTCCACGCGTGCTGCTGCTGTCGGCCTATCGTGCCGACAGCCATGCCGCGTGGGCGGACGCCCTGGTGACCGCCTTTCCCGGGATCGACTGGCAGCGCTTCGAGCTGCCCGGGCGCCATTTCCGCTGGCGCATCCGCGGCAACCCGATCTCCTGGCTGGATGCGCTGGAAGGCGTGCGGGCCGACGCGATCGTTGCCACCTCGATGGTGGATCTGGCCACGCTGCGGGGCCTGCACCCGCCGCTGGCGGGCCTGCCCGCGCTGTACTACTTCCACGAAAACCAGTTCGCCTACCCGGTCGGCGAGCATCAGGTGCGCTCCATCGAGCCGCAGATAGTGCAGGTCTACGGCGCGCTGTCGGCCGGGCGCATCGCATTCAACTCCGCATTCAATCGCGACTCCTTCCTCGACGGCCTGCGAGCCCTGTTGCGGCGCATGCCCGACGCAGTCCCGCCCGGCGTCCCGGAGCGCCTGGCCGAGCGGGCGCGCGTACTCCCGGTCCCGGTCGCGCCGCCGCGGCGACCCGACGGGGGCACACCCGAACGTGACCCGGGGCTGATCCTGTGGAACCATCGCTGGGAATACGACAAGCGCCCGGAACTCTTCGCCGAGGCGCTGGAAAGACTGGCCGCGCGCGGGCGGGATTTTCGCCTGGCCCTGCTGGGTCCGCGCCCGGAACCGCCCCCCGACGCCCTGCAACGAATACGGCAGCGTTTCGGTGCATGCATCGTCGCCGACGGGCGCGTGCCACGGGAGGAATACGACGCCCTGCTGCGGCGCGCGGGCATCGTGGTCAGCAGCACCGCACACGAATTCCAGGGACTGTCGATGCTGGAGGCCAGCGCCGCCGGCGCCCGCCCGCTGGTCCCGGACGCCCTTTGCTACCCCGAACAGTACCCCTGCGAGTACCGCTATCCGACCGGCGACTCCGAGGCCCTGGCCGCGCGACTGGACGGCTGGCTCACCGACGGCCTGCCGCCACCGGTGGACGTCTCGGCGCTGGAAACCACCGCGCTGCTGCCGGCCTGGGCGCGGGCCCTGGAGGAGCTGACCGGGCGCGTGCTCAGTCCAGCGCCACCCGCGGCCCGGTGAGCGGCGCCGATTCGTCCTCGACGAACACCGGCCGGATCACGTCGCGGTAATTGCGGATGCGCTGGACGTAGTACACCGGCTGGTAGCCACGCGCATAGCCGTAACGCAGGTTGCTGTAGTAACGCTCCTCGGTCAGCAGCGGCAGCACCTCGCGCATGTCCGCCCAGCGGTCGGGATCGCGGCCCAGCTCGCGCGCCAGACGCCGCGCGTCCAGCAGATGCCCGCGGCCAATGTTGTAACTGGCCAGCGCGAGATAGGTGCGGTCCGGTTCCGGGATGTCCTCATCCAGGCGCTCGTGCATCTGACGCAGGTAACGCGCCCCGCCGCGAATGCTCTGCTCCGGATCCAGGCGATCCTCGATGCCCAGCTCCTGCGCGGTGCGCTGCGTGAGCATCATCAGGCCGCGCACCCCGGTGGGACTGCGGGCTTCCGGATCCCAGTGCGACTCCTGGTAGGCCAGCGCGGCCAGCAAGTCGGCGGGCAGTTCGTGCTCGTCCGCGGCCTCCTCGAACACCGGGCGGAAATCCGGCAGCCGCTGGTCGATGCGCCGGGTCAGCGCGCGCAGGTCGACGAAATCGAATTCGGGTACATAGGCGTAGTACAGCTCGTCCACCCGGGCGCGGGCCTGCGCCCCTTCGTCGGTGTCCATCCAGGCGCTCGCCTGTGCGGCCAGGCCCTCGAAATCGGGGTGCAGGTACCAGCCGATCGCGCGGACGTCACTCAGGTCGAAGGCCACTTCCAGATGCGGGAACATCCGCCGGTTGAGTTCGGCGATATGCGAATCCGCCACGGTGCAGTCCAGCCGGCCCTCTTCCACGGCCGCCAGCAGCCGCTCGGTACCCTCGGGTTCGGCACGGTAGGGCACGGGCTCCTCCAGCGCCTGCAGCGTTTCCACGTAGGCACTGCTGGCGCTCACCGCCAACTCCAGCCCGTCCAGGTCGGCGGCCGTCTGCGGCTGCGGGCGCTGGTCGCGATGACAGACGACCTGCTCGGTCACCTCGGTGTGCTGCGGCCCGCGGAGGAAATCAGCATCGCGCGACTCGAGGTGCGTGAGCCCGGCCGCGGCCATGTGGACCTCTCCCGAGGCGAGGGCCCGCAGCACGGCATCGACCGAATCCACCACCTGCCACTCGACGTCCCAGCCGCGGGCGTCGGCGAACGCCTCCACCAGATCGTGTTCGGGGCCCGCGGTCTCGGTATGGCGGTCGTAGAACCAGGCGGTGGGTGCGTTGCGGGTGACCACCACCAGTTCGCCCGCTTCCTCCGGATGCGCCAGCGCGGACGCCTCCACCCCGGGCACCTCGGACTGCCCTTCACCGGGGCTGCAGGCCATCAATATGGCCGCGCCGGCGGCCACCAGGCCCGACCGAAACCAGTGACGTGCGTGCTGCGAATGGTTGAGCAAGAACGATGACATGAGATCCCTCCCGATTGGCTGTCTCCTGACAACCCACTATCCTGAATGGTCATTACCACCTTCGAGCACTGAGACCCCGTTCACAACCAACCCCGGTGAGATCAGGGTTGGGATGCGAAATGGGGGAACGCAACGCATGATCCATGATGCAGGATCCGTCGTTCGCCCGGGAGCTTCATGGAATACGCCGCACTGCTGGACATCTTCGGCATCATCCTGCTGGTCGCCGGCGCCATCACTGCGCTGGTCGCCGTGCAGGATGCCTTCACCCGGCGCGAACGGGCACGCCCGGTGATCGGCCGCTTCACCGCCCGCACCCTGGGGCTGGCCGGTGGCGGCGCGGCGGCCGCCGGCATCGGGCTCGCCCTGCTGCTGATTTAAGGAAACACTGATCAATGTACACGCTCGCGTTGGCACCCCGGGTTTTCCGAGACAAGGCGCGGTACGCAGCCGGTAGTGGTTCTACCGGCAAGGGCCGCAACGCAGGATCGGGGAACCCGGGGTGCCAACCCCCACAAGTTATTGAATGCAGGGGCTCGACCGCTTTTGCGCGCGCACGGCGTTGCGGCTCCCTTGTGCAGAATGACTGCACGGCGGTCGCCGCGCCTTGTTCCCACGCAAAAGCGACTCGAGCGCGAGCGTGTACATTGATCAGTGTTTCCTTAAGCCGGCCCTTGTGTCCGGCCGGCGGGGTCGCTACCTTCGGCTGCCAGTCGGATCGCGAGAATCCGTGTCACGGGTGTGAAGGGGGGAACCATGCCTGTTCGAGCGCGCCATCTCGCGGCCGCGGCCATCGCCGCGCCGCTCGGTCTGGCCCCGGCCACCGTGCTGGCCGCCGGCTTCTACCTGCAGGAACAGGGGGTGACCGGCCTGGGCCGGGCCTATGCCGGCGAGGCCGCCATCGCCTCCGACGCCAGCACCATCTATTTCAACCCCGCCGGCATGACCCGCCTGGAAAGCGCCGAGGTGCAGGCCGGTGCGCATCTGCTGTTCCCGCGCTCCAGCACCCGCAACGACGGCTCGAGCTTCACGAATGCCAACGGCCAGACGCTCCCCGTGGAAGGCAGCGAGGGCGACAACCCCTACGACCCCACCCCGCTGCCCAATTTCTACTGGGCCGAGCCACAGTCGGATCGCGTATGGCTGGGCTTCGGCCTGGGCACCCATTTCGGACTGAAGGGCGAGTATGACGACGATTTCTTCGCCCGCTACGACTCGCTGGAGACCGACCTGCGGGTGCTCAATCTGCAGCCCAGCATCGCCGTGCAGGTCAGCGATCGGGTCTCCGTCGGCGGCGGCATCGACCTGCAGTACGCCGATGCCACGCTGCGTGCGGCCATCCCGGACCCGATTGGTCCGGACCCGGCACTCGACGGCGAATACCGCCTGGAAGGGGACAGCTGGGACGTGGGGTACAACCTCGGCGTGCTGATCGACCTCGCGGACACCACTCGCCTCGGGTTGCACTATCGCAGCGGGGTGACCCACACGCTCAAGGGCACGGCGCGCGTCGCCATGCCGGAGAACGGCCCGCCGCTGACCGGGCCGGTGGTGGCCACCGGCGAGGCCGACCTCAAGCTCCCGGACATCGCCAGCGCCGCGCTCAGCCATCGCTTCAACGAACGCTGGACCGGGCTGCTGCAGTACACCTGGTTCAACTGGTCGAATTTCGACGAGATCGCGGTGGAGTCCAACCACCCGCTGGCCGAACAGGAGCTGGAGCAGGACTATCGCAACAGCTACGCGCTGGCGATCGGGGCCGAATACGAGCTCAACCCGGCCTGGACCCTGCGCGGCGGCATCCAGTACGACCGCACCCCCACCCGCGACAGCCATCGCTCGACCCGAACCCCGGACGGCGACCGCACCTGGCTGTCGCTGGGGGCCTCCTGGCATCCGTCGGAACGACTGAGCGTCGACCTCGGTTACTCCTACGTCCACGTGTCGAGCGAGGACATCGAACTGACCCGCGAATTCGACACCGGCACGGTGGAATACAGCGGCAGCACCCGCGGGCGGGTGAACATCCTGTCGGCAGGGCTGCGCTACCGCTACTGACCCCGTGCGGGCCCGGTGGGCCCGGTGGACTCGGTGGTCACGTCGCAGGCCTGTTCCAGCGCACGCCGGTCGGCCTCCGCGAGCCGCTCGCGCCCCGCATTCTCGGCACCCAGACTGGCGTGCATCACCGCGGCCGGATCCGCGACGTGGCCGATGCCCAGCGCATGCCCCAGCTCGTGCGCCAGCACCAGCGTCAGCTGCTCGCGATCGGTAGCCTGATAGACGGTGATCGAACGCCCTTCGCCGGAGCGCTCGTACAATCCCACGTTGAATCCGCTCGCCTCGCGCGAGCGTTCGTTATGGCCGTCCGCACGTGCATTGTAGTCCGCGATCGCCGCGTCCAGCTCCGCTCGGCGGTCCTCCAGTTCATCACGGCGTTCGCCCAGCCGCTCGGCCCGGTGGTTCAGCTCGCGCCGCTGGCGCTCGATGGCCTCCGCTTCGCGCTCCAGCCGCGCACGACGCGCCTCGGTGCGGCGCCCTTCTCCGGCATTCCATGAGGCCACGTCGCGCTGGTGGGCCGCCTGACGTTCCGCCAGCTCCTGTCGGTTTTCGTCATGGCGCCGGATATCCGCCTCCAGCGCGGAACGTGCGTGATCCAGACGCTCGCGCCGGCGCTCGATCTCCGCATACAGCTCCTCCAGGCCCGTCCGGGCCTGATCCCGCCGCAGGGCCGCAGCCTGACGCTCGTCGAACACCAGCCGCACCGCAACCCCCTTACCCTCTTCCTCACGGAACAGCTCCGCGTCAGTGGTCTCCTCCCACATCCCCCGGGCATCGCGCAGGGCCGCGCGCACCTCGCGCTCCGACAGTCCGAACTCGGCGTCGACCCGGTCGAGGTGAAAGCTCACCGGCAGCCGGCATCCCGGAGCGACCGGATGCTCCGCGAGGGTGGTGACCGGATTCCCCGGTTGCTCCGCCCCCTCCTCCACCAGTTCGCGCCACCCCCCGATCGCGACCAGCACCACGACCAGAGGCAACCACCAGCGTCCCGTCATTGCGTACTCCTCTTCCCCTGCAAATGCAGAGTTGCCACACCTCCGGCCCCCATGCAAGATGGATCGGGAAAGCCCTTTTCCGCATCCGGAGAACCGTCATGCTGCGATTCCTGATCCCGCTGGCCCTGCTGGCCCTGCCCGTGGCCGCCCAGGCCGAGACCCCCAACATCGAACCCGGCGAATGGGAGTACACCCATACGACCACCATCGAAGGCATGCCCCAGATGCAGGACCAGGTCGAAGTCACCCGCGAATGCGTGACGCAGGAAGACATCGAAAAGGGCGAGGACGTCATCGAGGTTCCGGAAGAATGCACCCTGGATCACGTGGACGTCCGCTCCGACGGCGCCGACTTCGCCATGACCTGCACCGATCCGCAGGGCGGCCGCGCCACCATGGAAGGCGAGATGCGCTTCATGGGGACGCGTTCCGAAGGCACCATGACCACCGACGTCGACAGCCCCATGGGCCCGATGACGATCATCATGGAGATCGAGGGCGAGCGCATCGGGGACTGCTGACCCGCGGCTCGACCCGCGGGGCCTCTCCTCGGCGAGGCCCCGCACACCGCTTGCGGGACGAACGGACTACAGCAGTCCCAGATGTTCCGTCAGCAGGTACCAGACGACATACCCCCCGTACAGGATCAGGAAGATCACGCTGAGGATGGTGATCGGCCGATAACCCTTGATCCGCACCTCGTAGGAGATGTCCTCGCCGCGTGCCCGGCGCCGGCGCACCTCCAGCCAGCGCGACACCCGCCACCAGATGAACAGCAGGATCAGGATCGCGGTCAGGAACTTCAGCATCGGGGGAATCTTCTCGCAGTGGTGCTGAACGCGACACTACCCGAGAACGCCGCGCGCCGCATCGTGGACCCGAGCCGGAGCCGGACTCCGGGGGAGCGGTCCCCGCGATCACCGCCGCTTCGCATGCCGGGTCGCCGGCGCGTTCCACGGATCCTCCGGCCACGGATGCTTCGGATAGCGCCCCTTCAGCTCGCGGCGCACCTCCGGGTAGCCGTTCGCCCAGAAGCTTTTCAGATCCTGAGTGACCTGTACCGGGCGCCCGGCCGGTGACAGCAGATGCAGCATCACCGCCACCCGGCCGCCGGCGACCGTCGGGGTGTCGGTCAGACCGAACAGCTCCTGCAGCTTGACCGCCAGCACCGGCGGGTCGCAGGTGTAGTCGACCCGGTGCGCGGAACCGGACGGCACCTCGATGCGCGCCGGCGCCTCGCGCTCCAGTTGCTTCTGCTGCGCCCAGTCCAGGCGTGCGCGCAGGATCGCCGCCAGATCGAGGCGTTCCAGATCGCGCCGCCGCGTGATCCCGGCGAGATACGGGCCCAGCCACTGCTCCAGGTCCGCCAGCAGCGCGGCATCGTCCATATTCGGAAAGCCCGCCTCCGGCATCGCCTCGTGCAGCAGGCGGATGCGCGCGCGGAGCTGGCTCGCCGCCGCGTCCCACGGCAGCCGCTCCAGCCCCTCGCGACGCAGCCGCGCGCACCACGGGGCAACGGTGTCGGCGGGATCCTCCAGCGCGATCATCTGCCGTTCGATCACCAGCGTCCCGACCCGGCGGATGCGCGCATTCTCCAGGCGCGCACCGTCCTCCACCCAGTCGCAGCGGGTCTCGCGGTGGAACAGCTCCGGCGCCTCGCGTTCCAGCTCCGCCGGATCCAGCGCCACCGCGCAGCGGATGCGGGCCTCGCGTTCGGCATCGCTGCAGTCCACCGCCACCAGGAATTCCGCATGCGCCAGGCGTTCGCGCTCCGGCAGCACCGCGCCGCGGCCGTTGCCCATCACGAAACGCCCGGCCGCGCCGCCACGGCGCCGGGCGATGCGCTCCGGCCAGGCCAGCGCGGCCAGCACGCCCGGGGCGGCGGACTCGTCCATTGCCTCGTTCGCCGCCGCTTCGCCGACTCCGGCCGCGCCCGCGCCCCGTTCCAGTCCCTGTTCCAGACGCCGCAGGGATCGCTGCCAGGTCCGTCCGCCCGCGCGCCGCGCCCGCTCCAGCCGCAACTCCAGATCCAGCGGGGCCTGCGGCCCGACCAGCCCGGGTTCTTCCACCAGTACCGCCAGTTCGCAGGCCAGCCGCGACCACCCACGTTCCTGCGCACGCAGCAGCATGTGCGCCAGCCGCGGATGGGTCGGCAGGCGCAGCAGCGCGCGTCCGTGATCGGTGATGCGCCCCGCTGCGTCCACCGCACCCAGTTCCGCGAGCAGCGCCTGCGCCGAGGCCAGTCCCTGCGCCGGGGGCGGTTCCAGCCAGTCCAGCCCGGCCACCGGCTCGCCCCAGCCCGCCAGCTCCAGCGCCAGCGGCAGAAGGTCCACCTGGCGCAGTCCCGGGGTTGCGTAATCCGGCCGGGCGACCTCGTCCGCCCGCGCCCACAGCCGGATCGCGACGCCGGGTTCGGTGCGTCCGGCACGCCCGGCACGCTGTTCGGCCGCAGCCTTCGAGGCCACCACCGTCACCAGGCGCGAAAGCCCGGTGGCCGGGTCGAAACGCGGCTCGCGGGCCAGCCCCGCATCCACCACCACCCGCACGCCTTCGATGGTCAGGCTGGTCTCGGCGATGTCGGTGGCCAGCACCACCTTGCGTTCGCCCGCCGGGGCCGGCTGCACCGCGCGCGCCTGCTCCTCCGCGGCCAGACGGCCGAACAGCGGCACGACCCGCACACGACCGGCCGGCGTGTCCAGTGCGGCGTCCCCGCCCGTTTCCAGGCGTGCCGCCACCTCGCGGATCTCGCGCTCCCCGGGCAGAAAGACCAGCAGGGACCCGCTCTCGGCCGCCAGCGCCTCGCGCACCGCCCCGGCCACCGCATCCGCCAGCGACGCGTCCGGCGCCGGCGGCGCATGCCGCACGTCCACCGGAAACTGCCGGCCGCGCGCCCGCAGCACCGGCACGGGTTCGGCCCCGCCCTCTGAGCCGCCGTCTGGCCCGCCCCCGGCCAGCAGGCGCGCCACCGCATCGTCATCCAGCGTGGCCGACATCACCACGATGCGCAGCTCCGGGCGCAGCAGCCGGCGCACCTGCAGCGCGAAGGCCAGCGCCAGTTCCGCCTCCGGCCGACGCAGATGGAATTCGTCGAAGACCAGGGTATCGACGCCCTCGAGCAGCGGGTCGGCCTGGATGCGGCGCAGGAAGATCCCGTCGGTGACCAGCTCCACCCGGGTCTGCGCCGACACCTGCTGCGCGTCGCGCACCCGATAACCCACCGTCTGACCCACGGCGTCGCCGCACTGCCCGGCCATGAACGTGGCCGCCATGCGCGCGGCCAGGCGCCGCGGCTGCAGCACCACCACGCGCCCGGGCGACTCCCCGGAGGCCAGATGCAGCGGCACGCGCGTCGTCTTGCCCGCCCCGGGCTCGGCCACCAGTACCGCCGCCCCGTGCGAGGACAGCGCCGCATCCAGCGGCCCCAGCAGATCCTCCAGCGCCGCCGCTTCTTCACGGGCCATCGTCGCGCTCATCGCGAACGGGGCAACCGCCACCGGACGTCGAGGTCGGCGCGGCCGACGCGAAACGGGACCGATCTGGAAAGCTTGCTCACCATGTCCTCAGTCTCGCAGATACCGCCGCACCGCGCCGCCCGCCCGGTGCATCCCGGAACCATGCCGGGCCCACCCCGGGCCCGTACCCGCCACACGCCTCGCAATCCGCGGCCTTTCACGGCACCATCCCCGCAGATTTCGACCATGGCCAGCCATGAGCAGCGACCCCGACAACCCCGACAGCGCCCCCAACAGCCAGAACCGGCATGACCCGACACCCCGCCTGCGGATCCTGCTGGGCGAGGTGACGGCCCTGGGACCGGGCAAGGCACGCCTGCTGGAGGCGATCCGGAGCGCGGGTTCGATCTCCGCTGCGGCGCGTGACATGGGCATGTCCTATCGCCGGGCCTGGAACCTGGTGGAGACCATGAACCGCAGCTTCCGCGAACCGCTGGTGGACACCGCCCGCGGCGGCACCCGGGGCGGCGGCGCGCGGGTCACGCCGCTGGGCGAGGACGTCCTCGCCCGCTACCGCCGCATGGAGGAGCGCGCCGCCGAGGCCATCCGCGACGAGCTCGACGCCATGCGCCCGCTGCTGCGCGACGACAACGAATAGCCTTCGCCCACCGACATGCTGCCAGCATAACGAATGTGGCAACAGCCATGTTTGCCACTGGTATGCCAGAAACGAACCTCGCTGATCACCATTCCCCGCACAAACCCTCACTCAATCTGTTTCTTTTCTTTCGGTTCGGTGATATTTTTCAACCCGAAACCTTGAAGGGTTATGTCCGCGGCCACACCGGGCCCGTAACGCCCGATCGTACCGGAGGATTCGCTGATGAACTGGCGCCGTTTCGCACACCCGGATCTGGTGGACAACCGCAGCGACCAGTCGTGGCCCATACCCGACATCACGGCCGGCTCTCCCGGCCGGACGGCGGCCTGGTTCCTCGGCCCCAACGCCGAGAATGCCGAGCTGCTCGAACGGCTGATCCAGCGGGCGCTGGACAGTGCGTTCGATTTCCGCCGTGATTTCTCCGATCGCTTCGGTGATCCGCCGGTCATCACCGAAGCGATCCGGCATGAACCCGCGTATCGAGAGGCCGTGACAGCGCTCGAGGAGGCTTTCGAGGAGCTGGTGCAGTTCCTGGAACGTTACTCCACCCCGTACGCGAGCCTCCGCTACCAGCGCCACATGCTGTGGGACAACACCCTGCCCGCGCTGGCCGGCTATTTTGCCGCCATGCTGCACAACCCCAACAACGTCACCATTCAGGCTTCCACGGCCACCACGCCGCTGGCCATACTGCTGGGCTGGGACCTGTGCCGCATGGTGGGTTACCCGGAACGCGAGTACGGCGATCCATGGGCTCACATCACCGCGGACGGCTCTATCGCCAATATCGAGTCCACCTGGGCTGTCCGTGAGCAAAGCTACCTGCCCTTTGCCCTGGCCTTGCTGCTGGACCACGCCGCCGAGTCTGACCCTCCTCATGCCCTCTATCCCGTGCGCGACTTCGAGGTCACCATGCTCGACGGTGAAACACGGCCGCTACGGAAGATCCCTTCCTGGCCGCTGTTCAATCTGCCGATGGACACCACCCTGGACCTGCCCCGCCAGATCGCCGAGCAGGCCGGACTGGATTCGGCATTCCAGGTGTGGAGTCTTGCCATGCCATATACCCTGAACACCCTGGGACCGCACGGCATGTGGGAAGAGATTCGCAAGCGGGACGACCAACTGAACGCGCCACCGCTTTCACGGGCCGCCGGACCGCCGGTACTCTTCACGCCTTCCACCCGCCACTACAGCTGGCCGAAGGCCGCGGCCGTCACGGGCTTCGGCATGCAGGCTCTGCATTTCATCCGGGTCGACGCCCGTGCCCGCCAGCCCGTGGCAGGGCAGGATGGACTTGCAGCCGCCCTGGCCAAGTGCCGCGCCAACCGCCAACCCGTGGCGATGGTGGTGACAGTGCTGGGCAGCACCGAGGAGAGCGCGGTGGATCCTCTGGAGACTATTCTCGAGGAGCGTGAATCCTGCCGACGCCAGGGCATGGACTTCAACGTGCACGCCGATGCCGCCTGGGGTGGCTACGTGGTTTCCGCCCTTCGCCGGGACTATCGATTCGTCGGCTCCGCACGCGATGCGGAACGCGACCCCGACCTGCCGATCCCCACCGATCCAGAGCCCTATATCGACGACGTCTCCGACGTGCCGATCAGCGACTACGTGGTGGCGCAATACCGTAAGCTTCGGGAAGCCGACTCGATCACGGTCGATCCGCACAAGATGGGTTACGTTCAGTACCCGGCCGGCGCCCTGATCTACCGCAACGGCGAGCTGCGCCGCCTCACCACCTTCACGGGGAGCTATATCGGGGGTACCGGCTCGGTCAAGCCCGGCGAGCCCACGGTTGGCATTTTCGGACTGGAAGGCTCCAAACCTGGTGCCGCCTCGACGGCCGTCTACCTGAGTCACCGCGTCATCCGTCCCACCGTGTCCGGTTACGGCCGCATCGTCCGTCGCTCCATGGCCAATGCCAAACGCCTGTTCCTCAAACTCATGGCCCTTAACGTCGACAATCAGGTCTATGAATGCATACCGCTTACCCCGCTGCCGGACGAACAGGAAGGTCTCGACCGTTCGAGAGACTACTACCGCTGCCAGGAGCTGGCCGGACGTTCCCCGGAAGAACTCCTGAACGGGCCGGACGCCGACTACTTTCGCAATATCGGGCCCGACCTGAATATCGTCGACTATGTCTTCAACCCGCTCCGGGCGGACGGTCATCCCAACAGTGACCCCGAGCGCTTCACGAAGCTCAACGCCGGGGTCTATGACGCCTTCCACGTCGCCTTCAATCCACCGGAACCGATCCGGGACGACGGCCCGCCCCTGATGATCACCCGCACCGAGTTCGCGCGAAAAGATTACGGCGACACGTTCATGGATACCTTCGCCCATCGAATTGGTCTCGACGGCCAGCCGGAAACCCTCGACTGCCTGCGCTCGACGGTGATGGACCCCTACGTGACCACTACGGCGGAAGGCGACTTCCTGGACACCGTGGTTGCCGAACTGGATCGCAAGGTACGCGAACTCTGCTCCCGGGGTGGACCGGAAACGGGTGAGCGAAAGCCATGAACCAGGCCCGCGCAACCCCCCTGGAGACGCTGTTCGCCGCACACCCGGACGGCATGCTCCTGGTGAATACCGATGGCCGCATCCTGGAGGCCAACCACGCCGCCGCGCGCATGCTGGGGCACGACGACCCGGCCGAAATCACCGGTCAGAGCCCGGCGGCGTTCTCGCCGCCGCATCAGCCCGACGGACGCGATTCGCTGAACGCGGCGGGACACATGGTCCGGACGGCACTCGAACAGGGCTGGCACCGGTTCGAGTGGCTGCACCGCACCGCCAGCGGCGAGGACATCCCGGTGGAGGTGCTGCTGACCCGCCTGGACGATCGGGGCGACGAACCACTGGTACACGCCCAGTGGCGGGACATCTCCGCCTGGAAGCACATGGAGGCCAACCAGCGCTACCAGGCCGCTTTTCAGGAGAGCGAGGCGCGGCACACACTGGAGCGCATGATCGAAAACTTGCCGGTGCCCATGAGCGTCACCGAGGGCCCCGATCAGCACCTGGTCATGCGTAACCGCAAGTGGCACGAGCGCATCGGCTACGCCACCGGCGAGGTGGACTGTATCGCCGACTGGTTGCCGCTGGCCTACCCCGATCCCGAGTACCGGGCCTACGTAATCCACGAATGGAACCAGCGTCTGGAGCGCGCCAGCGCGGAAGGCACGGAAATCGAACCGCTCGAGGCCTGGGTGCACTGCCGCGACGGCGCCACCCGCGCGTTCCAGTTCCACGCCACGCCCCTGGGCGACCAGACCCTCATGGTGTTGGTGGAGGTCACCGAGCTACGCCGGACAGAACTGGCGCGCCGCAACCAGGAGCGCCTGCAGGCCATGGTGGCCGACGTGTCCGCGGAGCTGGTCAACCTCCCTGAAGAGGGGGTGGACGCCGCCATCGACCGCGCCCTGGAGCGTACCGGGGCGTTCCTGGGCGCCGACCGCAGCTATATCTTCCGCTTTGACGAGTCGTTCGCCACGATGACCAACACCCACGAATGGTGCAACGAAGGCGTGGCTCCCCAGCTCGAGCGTGTGCAATCGACCCCCGTGGACATCCACGCCTGGGCAACAAGCAAAATCCTGAAGGGGCGGACCATCCACCTTCCGGATATCGCCGAACTTCCCGACGACCTGCCGGAAAAGCGCGAGTTCGAGCACCAGAACATTCAGTCCTTGCTGAACCTGCCCCTGATCAGTGACCAGCGGATCTACGGTTTTCTGGGCTACGACATGGTGGCTCAAAGACACGAATGGTCCGAAGAGCAGATCGGCGCGCTGAAGCTGGTCGCCGAGATCATCGCCGGCACGTTCGCCCGCCGCCGCGCCGTAGAGGGCCTCCGGCAGGCGAAACAGGAGGCGGAGGAAGCCACCCGCTCCAAGAGCGAGTTCCTGGCCAACATGAGCCACGAGATCCGCACGCCGATGAACGCGGTCATCGGCATGGGGCACCTGCTGGCACGCACCGAGCTGGGGGAACAGCAGCGGGAATATCTGGAACGCCAGCAGACGGCCGCCAACGGGCTGCTCGGACTGATCGACGACATCCTCGATTTCTCGAAGATCGAGGCCAACCGCCTGCAGCTGGAGCAGGTCCCGTTCGACCTCGACACCGTCTTCAACAACCTGTCAGCCGTGGTCGGCTCGCGCGCCGAGGAGAAGGGTCTGGAGTTCCTGATCGCCTTTTCCCGGAGCGTTCCTCGTGCACTCAAGGGCGACCCCCTGCGCCTCGGGCAGATCCTTAACAATCTGGCCGGCAACGCGGTCAAGTTCACCGAAAAGGGAGAAGTGGTGGTGGAGGCTGCCCTGGTCGAGGACCACGGGGACGAGGTGGAACTGCGCTTTTCCGTGCGCGACACCGGTATCGGCCTGACCCCGGAACAGCAACAACGGCTGTTCCAGTCGTTCAGCCAGGCGGATGCATCCACCACCCGCCGGTTCGGCGGCACCGGCCTCGGCCTGGCCATTTCGCGCCACCTGGTGGAGATGATGGGCGGGAGCATCGGGGTGCAGAGCGAGCCCGGGCAAGGCACGGAATTCCATTTCACCGTGCGCCTGGCCCGCAGCGCCGAAAACACCCTGCAATCTGTCAACCCGTATGCCCTGAATCAGCGGCGGGTGCTGGTGGTGGACGACAACCCCTCCGCCCGCGAGGTGCTGCGCGCGATGCTCGGCGACTTCGGCGCCGAGGTCACCGAGGTGGCCGGCGGCCGGGAAGCCCTCGCGGAAATCGATCGCGCGGCGCGCGAGGACGAGTCACCCTACGACATCGTGCTGCTGGACTGGCGCATGCCGGAGATGGACGGCGTCCAGGTGGCACACCGCCTGCGCCAGGACCACGAACTGCCGCCCCCCCCAACGGTGATCATGGTGACCGCCTACGGTCGCGAAGAGCTGCTCACCCACATCGACCGCGACGAGCTCGACGCACTGCTGCTCAAACCCTTCACCCCCTCCCGGCTGCACGACACCCTGCTGGAGACCCTGAGCACCGGTCCCGCAGACGCGCCGGTTCCCCGAAGACACACGCCGGCACCGACCGATGCCTCGCTGGTCGGCCACGTACTGCTGGTCGAGGACAACCCCATCAACCAGCAGGTAGCCCGCGAACTGCTGCAGGGTACCGGCGTCACGGTGGAAGTCGCCAACAACGGGCAGGAGGCGCTGGATCGACTCGAATCGGGCACCTTCGACCTCGTGCTGATGGACGTACAGATGCCCGTCATGGATGGCTACGACGCCACCCACAATCTGCGCCGCCGGCCCGGTCTGGAGTCGCTGCCGGTGATCGCCATGACTGCGCACGCCATGTCCGGTGATCGCGAACGCTGCCTCGACGCCGGCATGAACGACTACCTTTCCAAACCGGTGCAGCCGGATACCCTGCACACCATGCTGGCGCGCTGGCTACCCGCGGCGGAGGAAACAGCAGCCGCCGCGAATCCCGCGCAAGACACCGGAGACTCGGCAACAACCGGGGAAGACACCAGCGCTGCACTGCCCGCGCACCTGCCCGGGGTAGACGTCGACACCGGGCTGCAACGCCTGGGCGGCAATACCGGCCTCTACCGACGTCTGCTGCTGGAATTCCTGCACGACAACCGGGAGGCCGACCACCGCCTGCGGGAGATGCTGGAATCGGGGGATCTTACCGGTGCGGAACGGCTCACCCATCTGATCAAGGGCACCGCCGCCAACCTGGTGCTACCCGAGCTTGCCAGGACCGCCGGCGCGCTGAACGCCGCGCTGCGCGAGGGCACCCCCGACACCACCACCGTGGATGCGTTCGCAGACGCGCTCCGGCAGGTACTCGATGCCCTCACGACCCTGGAAGGGCCGCCCGAAGGCACGCCGCCCGACTCGGCACCGGACACCAACGCCGATCCCGACCAGGCCCGGGCCCTTCTCCGGACCCTGCGCACGCGGCTCGGTGAATTCGATCCCGAGGCCGCCGATCTGCTGCCCGCCCTGCGCAAAGCCCTGGCCGCGGAACAGCATCCGCAGCTCGACGAACTCGGGGAACACCTGGACACCTTCGAGTTCGAACAGGCGCTCGAATGCCTCGACCGGATCCTTGCCGATGACACCTGAGAACAGCCCCATGGCCACCGACGAACCGCCGCGCATCCTGGTGGTCGACGACGAACGCATCAACGTGCAGATGCTCCACGAGATGCTGCGCGACGAATACCGGGTCAGCGTCGCCCTCGACGGTGAACAGGCACTCCAGCGCGCTCGAACCGTGCAGCCCTCCCTGATCCTCCTGGACGTCCAGATGGAAGGCATGGATGGTTACGAAGTCTGCCGGCGGCTGCAGGCGGACGAAGCCACACGCGGCATCCCGGTAATCTTCGTCACCGCCATGGACAGCGAGGAAGACGAACGTCGGGGCCTCGACCTGGGCGCCATGGATTACATCACCAAGCCGTTCCGGCCCTCCATCGTCCAGGCACGCATCCGCAACCACCTGGAACTCAAGCGCCAGCGCGACCTGCTCAACCGCCTCTCCAGCATCGACGGCCTCACCGGCCTGGCCAACCGACGTCACTTCGAACACACCCTGGAACGCGAATGGAAGAATGCCGCCCGCAGCGAAACGTCGCTGGGACTCCTGCTGCTCGATATCGATCACTTCAAACACTACAATGATCACTATGGCCACCAGGCCGGCGACGAAACCCTGATCGCCGTCGCTGGCACGGTCGCGGATTCGACCCGGCGCCCCACCGACCTGGCCGCCCGTTACGGCGGCGAGGAATTCGTCTGCGTCCTGCCAAACACCGATCTGGACGGGGCCCGCACCACGGGCGAGACGATTCGCGCGGCGGTACACGAACTCGCCATCCCCAGCGAGGCCGCCCCCGCAGGTCGGGTTACGGTGAGCGTGGGCGCCACCGCCCTGCAGCCCGGCCCGGAAGAAACCGGCGCCGCGATGCTGGTGCACACGGCCGACCAGCTGCTCTACCGTGCCAAGGAAGCCGGCCGCGACCGGGTAGTAGCCGAGGCGCTCACAACGCCATAACCCCCCACGGCAGCATTCCCATCCAGGCGTTCGCCCGCCATCGCCCTGCCTGAAGTCACGGAACAAACCCTACAGCGGCGAGGAGTCAGGTCATGCTGGATTGGTTCAGGACAAAATTGCCGACCGGCGCTCACCACCAATCGCCGGCCGTGATCCGCCAGGTGCTGATCACCAACCTGACTGCCACAATGTCACTCGTTCTGACAACGTTGTACCTGCTGTTTTACCTCACGCACGATGCCGTCTATTTCCTTCCGCTGATTCTGGCGAATCTCTTCTTCGCCGGGGGGTACCCGGTAGCAATCCTGCTGAATCGTGCAGGGCGATTCGATGCCGCCCGCAACCTGGCCATGGGAACGGTCGTCGCTCACTTGTTTGTAGTTGTCAGGTCTCGCCTGATTGCATACCGCGAGAGAAGGCACCCCTGTTTCATGCCCGGGAGTGGATGAGTATTGTGCCCGATGAGCGAACGGGAGGCTGACCGCATGGCGAGTACCATCCATTCCAACGCCCGCACCACACCCCGGATCCGGCAGGAACTGCAGGAGGCGCCGGCCGGCGTCAGCGACCCGGAACTGGCCCGGCGCTACGGCATCAGTCGCATGACGGTGCGCAAGTGGCGCCGCCGGCGCACCGAGGTGGAAGACCGGAC
>NZ_QKMA01000011.1:0-82315 GCF_003208255.1 Thioalkalivibrio sp. ALE21 | reverse complement strand
CTAGGGAAACACTGATCAATGTACACGCTCGCGTTGGCACCCCGGGTTTTCCGAGACAAGGCGCGGTACGCAGCCGGTAGTGGTTCTACCGGCAAGGGCCGCAACGCAGGATCGGGGAACCCGGGGTGCCAACCCCCACAAGTTATTGAATGCAGGGGCTCGGCCGCTTTTGCGCGCGCACGGCGTTGCGGCTCCCTTGTGCAGAATGACTGCACGGCGGTCGCCGCGCCTTGTTCCCACGCAAAAGCGACTCGAGCGCGAGCGTGTACATTGATCAGTGTTTCCCTTGGTATGGATCGATCATCTGCGCGAGGGGGAGCCGGAACTGGAGGTTCTGCTCCATGAATCGCGGGTGCTGGTGCATGTCTTCGTGATCGGCGAGCTCGCATGCGGAAATCTGCGCAACCGGGGCGAGATCCTGCGGCTGCTGGGCGACCTTCCGCACGCGACCCGGGCAACGGACGAGGAGGTGCTCGCGTGCATCGAGGCCCGCGAATTGATGGGTCGCGGTATCGGGTATGCCGATGCCCATCTGCTTGCTTCCGGCTTGCTGACGCCGGGCACGCGTCTGTGGACCCGGGGTCGACGGCTGCATTGTGCGGCCGCCGACCTGGGGATTGCCCGCGGCGCCTGACGAGGCTCAACCTCCGGGGCTGGCATGGAGGGCGCGCTCGAGTGCGTCCAGCAGGGCGTCGACCCGGGCTTCGCTGTGGGCCGCGGACAGGGTGATGCGCAGACGGGCCTGGCCCTCGGGGACCGTGGGCGGGCGGATGGCGGGAACCAGGAAGCCGGCCTGCCGCAGGCGCTCGGCGATGGCCGTGGCGCGCGCCGCATCGCCCAGGATCACCGGCTGGATGGGCGTGTCCGGTGGCGGGTGAGGCAGGCCCAGGGCATCCAGCCCGGCGCCCAGACGCCGGATCAGGGCGCGCAGGTGATCACGGCGGTCGCCGGCCGCCTCGGCGATGCGAACGGACGCCAGGGTGGCGGCGGCCAGCGCGGCGGGCATCGCCGTGGTGTAGATATACGGGCGGGCGGTCTGGATCAGGGTCTCGATCAGCGCTTCACTGCCGGCGACGAAGGCCCCGGCGGTGCCGAAGCCCTTGCCCAGGGTGCCCATCAGGATCGGTACGTCGCCGGCATCCAGGCCGAAATGCTGGCAGCTGCCGCCCCCGGTCTCGCCCAGCACCGTGAAACCGTGGGCGTCGTCCACCATCAGCCAGGCGTCGAACTCGCGGGCCAGCGCGGCCAGCTGTGGCAGCGGCGCGATGTCGCCGTCCATGGAGAAGACCCCGTCGGTGACGATCAGCCGGTGGCCGTTGGCGGGCGCGCGCTCCAGACGCTGGCGCAGATGTTCGGGGTCGGCGTGGCGGTAGCGCTGGCTGCGCGCGCCGGACAGGCGCACGGCGTCGATCAGCGAGGCGTGGTTCCAGCGGTCCTCGAACACCGTGTCGTGGCGCCCGACCAGCGTCTGCACCAGCGCCAGGTTGGCCATGTAGCCGGTGGAGAAGACCAGTGCCCGCTCGCGCCCGGTGAAACGCGCCAGCGCCTGTTCCAGCTCGGCATGGGCCCGGGTGTGGCCGTTGATCAGGTGGGCGGCCCCGGCGCCGGTGGCGTATGCGTCCAGGGCCTCGCGGGCGGCCGCGCTGACCGCCGGATCGGCGGCCAGGCCGAGATAGTCGTTGGAGCAGAAGGCGACGACGCGCTGTCCGTCGATGATCTGCTCCGGCTTTTGTGGCCCGTCCAGCGTGCGCAGGCGGCGCCACAGTCCGGCCTCGCGGACGGTCTCGAGGCGCTTATGGAGGAAGCGTTGCAGGGAGTCGCTCATGCCCGGCCGGGGATGCTGGCAGGCGGGAGGCGTCCGCCCCGGGGTGCCGGGCGGACGCCCGGCCTCACGCGCTGCGCGCGGCGGGTTCGGCGGCGTCCTCGCCGGTGTGCCCGTCGGCGGTTTCCGGCTGCAGGCCCAGGCGCTCGAACAGCGCGAGGTCGTGGTTCTCGCCGGGGTTCGGCGTGGTCAGCAGGGTGTCGCCATAGAACAGCGAGTTGGCGCCGGCGAGAAAGCACAGGGCCTGCATCTCGTCGGACATCTCGGTGCGCCCGGCGGACAGGCGCACGTAGGAGGCGGGCATCACGATGCGCGCGACCGCGATGCTGCGCACGAACTCCAGCGGATCGATGTTCTCCACGTCCTGCAGCGGGGTGCCCTCGACCTGGATCAGCTGGTTGATCGGCACCGATTCCGGGTGCTTGGGCAGGTTGGCCATCTGCTGCAGCATGCGCGCGCGGTCATGGCGCGTCTCGCCCATGCCGAGGATGCCGCCGCAGCAGACGTTCATGCCGGCCTCGCGCACGTGCTCCAGGGTCTCCAGCCGGTCCTGGTAGGTGCGGGTGGAGATGATGTGGCCGTAGAACTCCGGCGAGGTGTCGAGGTTGTGGTTGTAGTAGTCCAGCCCCGCTTCGGACAGGCGCCGGGCCTGCTCCGCCTTCAGCATGCCGAGGGTCATGCAGGTCTCCAGTCCCTCGTCCTTGACCGCGCGCACCATCTCGATCACGCGCTCGAGATTCTTGTCGGTGGGGTTGCGCCAGGCCGCGCCCATGCAGAAGCGGGTCGCGCCCTGGGCGCGGGCGTTGCGCGCGGCCTCGACGACCTCCTCCACTGGCAGCAGGCGCTCGCGTTCCAGTTCGACCTCGTGGTGGGCGCTCTGCGGGCAGTAGGCGCAGTCCTCCGGGCAGGCCCCGGTCTTGATCGACAGCAGCGTGCTGACCTGCACCGCGTTGGGGTCGAAATATTCCCGATGGGCGGTCTGCGCGCGGAAGATCAGGTCGTTCAGCGGCAGATCCAGCAGGGTTTCGACTTCCTCGGTGGTCCAGTCGTGGCGCAGCTCGCTCATAGGTGGTGCTCCTGGTCGGCCTCGGCCGGGACATCGATGTCCGACCATGGCTCGCGATAGATGGTGTAGAGGGCATACAGCGACCACGGCAGCAGGATCACCGCGGCCACGGCCCAGTAGGCGCGATAGTAGTCGATGTCGGGCGGGAAGAAGGTTGCCACTACGATCAGCGCGCCCATCAGGGCGTACAGCCGGTAGGCGGCCCACTGGGTGTGGTGCCCCACGCGCGGGTCGGGGTGATGCTTGTTCAGGGCATAGACGACCATGGAGCCCCCGAACCAGAGGATCAGCGGGACGATCCCGACGATCGCCGCGATGATGAACCCCACGCCGACCCCGTCGCCGCCGACGAGGAACAGGGGGATACCGGCCACGCTGATGACGATGACGTTCCCGATGTCGAACAGCGATGCCGCTCGCCGCGATCGGCGTCCGGAGATGGTCTTCGTTTCCATGAGCTATCCTGCCGGTAAAAGGTCGGAGTTTAGCATCATGGCACGCGGCCCTTCATGGATGACGGGGAAAGCGGGAATGCGGGTACGGCGCTGGCTGGAGGGGCCGTTTCCGTCGGCCTGCGGGCTTTGCGGGGCCGGCGTTGGTCCGGGCGATGCCCTGTGCGCGGGCTGTCTGGCGGAACTGGAACGGGTGGTGGCTCCCTGTACGCGCTGTGGCGAGCCGGACACCGTGGCGGGTCCGTGTCCCCGGTGTCGGGATCGCGAGCCGCGGCTGGCGGCACTGCATGCCCCGTGGCGCTATACCTGGCCGCTGGATCGCCTGATTCTCGCGCGCAAGCATGCCGATGACGCGACCGCGGCACGCGTGCTCCGGGAGCTGGCCCGGCGCGCGGCCGACGAGCTGGCGGATGCACAACGTGGCACGGATCCGGGGCCGGATTGTGTGGTCCCGGTGCCGCTGCATCCCGAGCGTTACCGCGAGCGCGGTTTCAATCAGGCGCTGGAGCTGGCGCAGCAGGTGGCGCGCCGGCTGGAGGTGCCGCTGGCGTCGCGGCTGGTGGTCCGGGTAAGTGCCACCGAGTCGCAGCAGGGGCTGGGGCGGCGCGAACGCCGTCGCAACGTCGCTCGTGCCTTTGCCCTGAGACCCGGTGCGGAATTCCCGGAGGCTGCCCGGGTGCTGCTGGTGGATGACGTGGCGACCACCGGGGCCACGCTGGATGCACTGGCGGAGGCCCTGTATGCGGCGGGGGCGGCGCGGGTGGAGGCGCTGACGCTCGCGCGGGCCTGAGGTGCGTCGTTCGCAGGGCGCGGTTTGCGGCTCAGGCGGCCGCGCGCCACAGGTGGTCGCCGATCATCGCCAGCATCACCACCGCGCCGAGATAATGATTGTTCCTGAACGCCCGCAGGCAGTCGGCCGGCTCGCGTTCGGCGATCAGGAACTGCTGGTAGAACATCAGCGCGGCGACCACCGCCAGCCCGGCCATGTACACCCCGTCGAACTCCAGGTTGCGTCCCAGCAGGAACAGGCCGATCCAGACCATTACCTGAAGCGCCCCGGTGATGGCGCGGTCCAGCTCGCCGAAGGCGATGGCGGTGGATTTCACCCCGATCTTCAGGTCGTCCTCCCGGTCGACCATGCCGTAGAAGGTGTCGTAGACCGTGGTCCATGCGAGGGTGATCACGAACAGCAGCCAGGCCTCCGGCGGCGGCAGTTCGTTGTTGACCGCGGTAAAGGCCATGGGCACCGCCCAGGCGAACGCCGCGCCCAGATGCACCTGCGGGAAATGGTGGAAACGCTTGGAGAACGGATAGGTGCCCGCGAGCAGCACCGCCACCACCGAGAACGCGATGGTCAACGGGTTGGTGAACAGCACCAGCACGAAGGCCACCAGGCACAGCGCCGCGAACACCGCCAGGGCCTCGCGCGGGGTGATGCTGCCGATCGCCAGCGGGCGGTCGCGGGTGCGCGTGACATGGGCGTCGAAATGGCGGTCGGCATAGTCGTTGATCGCGCAGCCGGCCGAGCGCATCAGGGTGACCCCGGCGACGAAGATGAACAGCAGATGCCAGGGTGGCAGGCCGTCGGCGGCGATCCACAACGCCCACAGCGTCGGCCACAGCAGCAGGTAGATGCCCACCGGCCGGTCCAGCCGGGTCAGGCGGGCGTACTCGTACAGGCGCTCGCGCGGGGTCATGGCCGGGGCGGGTCAGTCGGCGGCTTCGTGGCGCAGGGTCGCCAGTACCGGTCCGGTTTCGGGGTGTACCCCGCGCCAGATGGCGAAGGCCTCGGCGGCCTGTTCCACCAGCATGCCCAGACCGTCGCTGCTGAGCGCGCAGCCGGCCGCCTCGGCCCAGTCGAGAAAGCGCAGGGCGGCCGGGCCGTAGACCAGGTCGTAGGCCGTGGTCCGCGGACCGACCAGACCGGCGGGCAGCTCCAGGGCATCCTCGGACAGCCCGGCGGCGGTGGCGTTGAGGATCAGATCGAACGGGGCGTCGGGCAAAGCGTCCAGCGCGCAGGCCTCCAGGCGGGTGTCGCCGGCGAGATCGGCGAAGTCGCGGGCGAGGCCCTCGGCCCGGGCCGGGGTGCGGTTGGCGATCATCAGCGTGGCGGGCCGGCGTTCCAGCAGCGGCTGCAGGATGCCGCGGGTGGCGCCGCCGGCGCCCAGGATCAGGATGCTTCGACCGTTCAGTTCGCAGCCGAGGCGGTCTTCCAGGTCGCGCAGCAGGCCGATGCCGTCGGTGTTGTCGCCATGGATGCGGCCGTCGTCGCCGGTCCACAGGGTGTTGGCGGCCCCGGCGCGGCGGGCCCGGTCGGAGAGCACGGCCGCAAGCTGGCAGGCATCCTCCTTGAACGGCACGGTCACGTTCACGCCACGCAGCTCCCCGGCCAGCCAGCCGCCGACCTCTTCGGCGAACTGCCCCGGGGTGCCGCGGCGCGCCTCGTAGGTCATCGCCTGCCCGGTCTGCTCGGCGAACAGGGTGTGGATGCGCGGCGACAGGGAATGATGGATCGGGTTGCCCACCACCGCGTAGCGATCGGGACGGCTCATGATGTGGCGTCCTCCGCCAGCCATTCGGCCGCCGCCCGGGCGTAATAGGTGAGGATGCCGTCCGCCCCGGCGCGCTTCATGCCGGTCAGGGCCTCCAGCACGCAGGCGCGCTCGTCCAGCCAGCCGCGTTCGGCGGCGGCCTTGAGCATCGCGTATTCGCCGGAGACGTGGTAGACGAAGGTCGGGCGCTGAAAGCGCTCGCGGAGGCGGTGGACCACGTCGAGATACGGCATGCCCGGCTTGACCATCACCATGTCGGCGCCCTCTGCCAGATCGGCGGCCACCTCGTGGATTGCCTCCTCGCCGTTGGCCGGATCCATCTGGTAGGTCTCCTTGCTGCCGCGGCCGAGGTTGCCGGCCGAGCCCACCGCGTCGCGGAACGGGCCGTAGAACGCCGAGGCGTACTTGGCCGAGTAGGCGAGGATGCGCGTGTGGACCTGGCCGTCGTCTTCCAGCGCGCTACGGATGGCGCCGATGCGGCCGTCCATCATGTCCGAGGGCGCGACCACGTCGGCGCCGGCCGCGGCATGCGAACGCGCCTGACGCACCAGGGCCTCCACGGTGATGTCGTTCACCACATAGCCGTCGTCATCGATGATGCCGTCCTGGCCGTGGGTGGTGAACGGATCCAGCGCGACGTCGGTGATCACGCCCAGATCCGGAAGCTCGGCCTTCAGCGCGCGCACCGCGCGCTGGGCGAGGCCCTCCGGGTTCCATGCCTCGGCGGCGTCCAGGCTCTTCTTCTCCGCCGGGACCACCGGAAACAGGGCCAGGGCCGGGATGCCCAGGCGGTGGCCGGCGGCCGCGTCGATCAGCAGCTGGTCAATGGAGACCCGCTCCACGCCGGGCATCGAGGGCACCGGTTCGCGCACCCCTTCGCCTTCGGTCACGAACACCGGCAGGATCAGGTCGTCGGCGCTCAGGCGATGCTCGCGCATCAGCCGCCGGGAGAAGGCATCCCGGCGCATGCGGCGTGGACGGCTGGCAGGATAGGGGGCGATGGGGGCGGTCATATGTGCGCGTCCTCGATCGGGTTTTCTCAGTCAGCCTCGGCCAGCCAGTCGCGGGGCACCAGGTAGCGCTCGTAGAGTTCGGCCTCCGGGGTGCCGGCTTCCGGCCGGTAGTTGTATTCCCAGCGCACCAGCGGGGGCAGCGACATCAGGATCGACTCGGTGCGCCCGCCGGACTGCAGGCCGAACAGGGTACCCCGGTCGTAGACCAGATTGAACTCCACGTAGCGCCCGCGGCGGTAGAGCTGGAACTGGCGTTCACGCTCGCCCCATTCGAGATCGCGGCGGCGGCGCACGATGGGGGCATAGGCCTCGAGGTAGGCGTCCCCCACGCTCTTCATGTAGCCGAAGGCGTGTTCGAAGCCGCCCTCGTTGAAGTCGTCGAAGAACAGCCCGCCGATGCCGCGCGGTTCCCCGCGGTGTTTGAGGAAGAAGTAGTCGTCGCACCACTTCTTGTGCTCGGGGTAGAGGTGCTCGCCGAACGGACGGCAGGCGGCCTCGGCGGTGCGGTGCCAGTGGATGCAGTCCTCGTCGAAGCCGTAGTAGGGCGTCAGGTCGAAACCGCCGCCGAACCACCACACCGGATCCTCGCCCGGTTTCTCCGCGACGAAGATGCGCACGTTGGCGTGCGAGGTGGGCACATAGGGGTTGTGCGGGTGGATCACCAGCGAGACCCCGGCGGCCTGGAACGAGCGCCCGGCGAGTTCCGGGCGGTGGGCGGTGGCCGAGGCCGGCAGGGTGTCGCCCATCACGTGCGAGAAGTTGACCCCGGCTTGCTCGAAGGTCGCGCCGCCGGACAGCACCCGGGTGCGCCCGCCGCCGCCGGCCGGGCGGTCCCAGGCGTCCTCGTGGAAACCGGCCTCGCCGTCGAGTTCCTCGATGCCGGCACAGATGCGGTCCTGCAGCCCCTGCAGGTATTCGGTTACGCGATCGATGGAGACGTCGTCTTCGCGGGCCATGTCGGCTCCTCTCAATGGTCCGGTTCGGGTTCGGGGTCGGCGCCGCCGCGCAGCCAGGCGCCGGTACGCGCGTCGCGGATGGCGGTGGGGCCGGGGAGGTCGCCGCAGGCGGCCTGCAGGATGGCATCCACCCCGTCGCCGAAGCGATGTTCCACGCAGGACCAGTCGGTACAGGGCGCCTCTCCGGCGGGATTGGCGCTGGTGGAGACCAGAGCGCTCTCGGCGGCTGCACACAGTGCGCGGGCCGGAGGATGCGCGGTCACACGTACCGCCAGGGTCTCGTGCTCGCCGCGCAGCAGGGCCGGACACTCGGGGGCGGCCGGCCACAGCCAGGTGACTGGCCCCGGCCAGCTGGCCTCCACCCGGGCGCGCGCCTCGGCATCCAGGGGTGCCAGCCACCCGACAAGACGCTCCAGGCGGTCGCTGATCAGGATCAGGCCCTTGGTGCCGGGGCGGCCCTTCAGGGTGAGGATGCGTTCCACCGCGGCGGGCTCGTCCGGCCGGCAGCCCAGGCCGAACACCCCCTCGGTGGGGTAGGCCACCACACCACCGGCGCGCAGGATGCGCGCCACGGACTCGATGGATGTCGTGCCCCGCCCGGGGGTGGACGCGTCAGTCGGAACCACGGCCGCTGGCGGTAACGGTCTCGTCGCTGGGGGATTTTTCCGTGGAGTCGCCGTCGCTTCCGGCCTTGCCACCCGATTTCTTGCTGGTGGCCTTGCCGGTGGATTTCCCGCTGCCCGATGCACTCGATTTCGTGCCGGTGGACTTCGAACCCGAGGCCTTCGAACCCGAGGCCTTTGAGCCCGTGGATTTCGTTCCCGAGCTCTTCGTGCCTTTTTGGGTTGATGCTTTCGACCCCGTGGACTTTGACTTCGACGCGGTGGATTTCGAAGTGGTCGACCTGGTCGTGGAGGCCTTCTTCGTGCCGCCCGACTTGCTGGCCGCGGCCTTGCCGCCCTTGCGCCCGCGCCCCTTGCGTTCGGGGGCATTGGCGATCAGTTCCTGGCACTGCTCCAGGGTCAGCGACTTGGGATCGGTCTCCTTGGGCACCTTGGCGTTCTTGTTGCCGTCGGTGACATAGGGGCCGTAGCGACCGTTCAGCACCTGGATGCCTTCTTCGTCGAAGCTCTTGATGAAGCGTTCGGCGTCCTTTTTCTTCTTCTCCGCCACCAGTTCCAGGGCGCGCGGCAGCTCGATGGTCCAGACGTCGTCGTCCGGGCCCAGGGAGACGTACCTGGAACCGTACTTCACGTACGGACCGAAGCGCCCGATGTTCACCATCACCGGTTCGCCCTCGGGGGTCTCGCCCAGCTCGCGCGGCAGCTTGAACAGCTCCAGTGCCTCCTCGAGGGTGATCTTGTCCATCTTCTGCCCGGGCAGCAGCCCGGCGAAGCGCGGCTTCTCCTCGTCGTCCTTGGTGCCGATCTGCACGATCGGCCCGAAACGGCCCAGGCGCACACTGACGGGCCGCCCGCTCTTCGGGTCGGTGCCCAGCTCGCGCGACTGCACCGCCTCGGCGCGGGTGACGTTCTCTTCCTTTTCCTTGACCCGGTCGCGGAAATCGCCCCAGAAGTCCTCCAGCACCGGGACCCAGTCCTTTTCCCCGCGCGAGATCGCGTCCAGCTCGTCTTCCAGGTTCGCGGTGAAGTCGTAGTCGACGTAGCGATCGAAATGCTGGGTCAGGAAGCTGTTCACGATCCGGCCGGTGTCGGTCGGGATGAAGCGCTTGCCGTCCATCTCCACGTATTCGCGCGACTGCAGGGTCGAGATGATGCTGGCATAGGTCGACGGGCGGCCGATGCCGTATTCCTCGAGGGTCTTCACCAGGCTGGCCTCGGTGTAGCGCGGCGGCGGCTCGGTGAAGTGCTGGTCGGCGGTGACCTCGTGCAGCGCGACGGTGTCGCCCTCGGCCATCTCCGGCAGGCGCTTGTCCTCGTCGTCGTCCGCGCTGTCGTCGCGGCCCTCCTGATAGACCGCGATGAACCCGGCGTGGCGCAGGGTGGAGCCGGTGGCGCGGAAGCGGTGGTCGCTGTCGCCCGGGACCAGATCGGCGGCCACGGTGTCGAAGGTCGCGTGGATCATCTGGCAGGCCACGGTGCGCTTCCAGATCAGGTCGTACAGCCGGGCCTGGTCGCTGGTCAGGCGGTTGCGGACCTCGTCGGGGATGCGCCGCACCGACGTCGGACGGATCGCCTCGTGGGCCTCCTGCGCGTTCTTCGACTTGGTCTTGTACTGGCGCGGGCTGTCCGGGAGGTTGTCGGCCCCGTAGCGCTCTTCGATCAGGCCGCGGGCCTCGCCGATCGCCTCGCCGGCCAGCGCGACCGAGTCGGTTCGCATGTAGGTGATCAGGCCTTCCGCGCCGGAGCCCAGGTCGATGCCCTCGTACAGCTGCTGGGCGGTGCGCATGGTGCGGCTGGCATTGAAGCCCAGCTTGCGCGAGGCCTCCTGCTGCAGGGTCGAGGTGGTGAACGGCGCGGCCGGGTTGCGGCGGCGCTGTTTCTTCTCGACCTTGGCCACGCGCAGTTCACCGTTCGCGGCCTCGTTCAGGCGGCCCTGCGCATCGTGGGCGAGCTCGGCGCTGTTGAGGTCGAACTGCTGGAGCTTGTTGCCGTCCAGGTGGGTCAGCCGCGCGGTGAACGGCTGGCCCTCGCGTTCGGCCTTCGCGTCGAGCGTCCAGTATTCCTGCGGGACGAAGGCCTCGATCTCGTTCTCGCGCTCGCAGATCATGCGCAGCGCCGGGCTCTGCACGCGTCCGGCGGACAGGCCGCGCTTGATCTTGCGCCACAGCAGCGGCGAGAGGTTGAAGCCGACCAGGTAGTCCAGCGCGCGGCGCGCCTGCTGGGCGTCGATCAGCGGCTGGGCGAGTTCACGCGGCTGTTCGATCGCCTCCTGGATGGCCTTCTTCGTGATCTCGTGGAACACCACGCGGTAGACGTTGCGGCTCTCGAGCAGGCCGCGTTCGCGCAGGACCTCGTAGAGGTGCCAGGAGATCGCCTCGCCTTCGCGGTCGGGGTCAGTCGCGAGGATCAGGTCGTCGGACTTCTTCAGGGCCTTCGCGATCGCGTCGATCTGCTTTTCGCTGCGCTCGATCACGTCGTAGCGCATGCGGAACCCGTCCTCCGGGTCCACTGCCCCCTCCTTGGGCACCAGATCGCGCACATGGCCGTAGGAGGCCATGACCTGATACTCGGGGCCGAGGTACTTCTCGATGGTCTTCCCCTTGGCGGGGGACTCAACAATGACGAGGTGCTTGCTCATGGGGACTCGGGACCGTCTCGGTGGCGGCGGGTTCCGTGGGAGGCGGTGACGCCGGGGTCAGTGCAGATAATCCATCTCGGTGGGGCCGATATGGTCGCGCATGACCTCGTCGAGCCGGGAGTAGGCGACGGCGTCGTCCGGCTGGTTGAACAGCACCATCAGTACCACCCAGCGCAGCTGGTCGAGGTCGATCTCCTCGGCGTCCAGTTCCATGACGCGGTCCATCACCAGTTCGCGGGTGCCGGCACTGAGCAGACCGTTCTGCTCCAGATTGAGGAGGAAGCCGCGGCCTTCCATGTTCAGGCGCTGGCGTTCTTCGGGGGCGAACACGCGGCAGGCCGCGCTGTCACCGCCGCGGCTGGCCAGCGGGGCCTCGCTCATCAGCCGGTCCAGCCAGCCCAGGGCGCGCTCGATCTCGCCGGACGCAAAACCGGCTTCGACCAGCTGCCGCTGCAGCTCGCCGCGATCGGGTTCGGCCTCGGATTCTTCGTCGAGGGTGTGCTCGAACAGATACATGAGCACGTCCAGCACGCTTTCGTTCATGATTCGGGGGATCCTGCGTCGAGGCGCTGATAGCGCCCGTGATCGAGGGCGGCCACGCGGCCATTGAGTTCCAGTAAAACGAGAATGGATGAAAGCGTGTCGATGGTCAATTGAGTCCGGCTGCGCAGGGTTTCCATGTCCACCGGGTCGAAACCCATCGCCTGCAGGACCCTTTCGTGCTCCGGATCCACCGGCTCGGCGGGCGCCGGCCCCGGGGGTTGCGGGGCGGGCGGGACGCCCAGCCAGTCGGCCAGGTCGTCGAGGATCTCGCCGGCGGTCTCGACCAGTTGCGCCCCTTCGCGGATCAACCGGTGGCAGCCCCGGCTGACCGGGCTGAACACCGAGCCCGGGACGGCGTAGACCTGCCGGCCCTGTTCTCCGGCGAGCCGCGCGGTAATCAGCGAGCCGCTGTTGTCGCCCGCTTCCACCACCAGGGTCGCGAGGGCGAGCCCGCTGATCACGCGGTTGCGCTGCGGGAAGTGTCCGGCCTGGGCCTGGGTGCCGGTCGGCCACAGCGACACGATCAGGCCGTGATCGGCGATGCGGTGCCCCAGCCGCCGGTGCGCGGCCGGATAGATGCGGTCGGGGCCCGTTGCGACCACGGCAGTGGTGCGCCCCTGCGGGGCGTCCAGTGCGCCCTGATGGGCGGCGCCGTCGATCCCGCGCGCCAGTCCCGAGGTGATGGTGACCCCGGCGCTCGCCAGCTCGCAAGCGAACTCGCGGGCCAGCTTGAGTCCCTGCGGAGTCGCGTCGCGGCTGCCGATGATGGCCACCTGCGGTGCGGTCAGCAGGGCCGGGTCGCCGTTGAGGAACAGCACCGGCGGGGGGTCGGGCAGTTGCGTCAGCAGCGGCGGATAGTCGGGGTCGTCGCGACACAGGATGCGGTGACGCGCGTCCGCGCGCTCCCAGGCCAGGTCGGCCGCCACGCCGGGGTGGTCATCGTCGGGGTTTTCCGGCGGGGCCACGCCGACGTCGGCGTCCCTCCACTGCCGGGCGGGCGCGGCCAGCGCGGCCTGTGGCGAGCCGAAGGCCTCCAGCAGGCGCTGGATGCGCCGTGGCCCCAGTCCGGGGGTATGCAAAAGACGCAGCCACGGCCCGGGGTCGACCCCGGCCGTGGCTGCGTCGTTGCGGGACTCGCGTTCCATCGCGGAATCCGCCCTGGTGGTCATGGCTTACGGATGGCGGACGGTGTACCCCTCGCGCAGCGTGCGCTCGGATTCGGTCACCAGCACGTAGGAGACCTTCTCGAAGGTCTTGAAGACCATCACCTCGCCGACCCGTTCTTCGGGCAGGTCCACGGACTCGTTGGTCCCGGCGATCGGATCGCGGACCGTCCGGCCGGCGGTGTAGGCGGCGAACACGTGGCCGTTCTCGATGCCGTCGCGCTCGCCGCGGTTGATCACCGCGGCCTGGTAGCGGCCGATCTGGCTGATCGCATCGAACAGCTTGATGACCTGGCCGTCGATGTCTTCCGGCGGGCGGCCGATCTCGAACAGCAAGTCCTGTTCTTCCGCGAACGGAACCAGGCGGTCGCCGCGGATGGTCTCGCGTTCGCCACGGCGGATGTTGGCACGCGCCACGTGCCCGGGTTCGACGATCTCGGCTTCACCCACCGGGATGGTGGCGACGCCCAGTTCCTCGCCGGTGTCCGGATCCAGCAGCATCTCGTCGCGCCGGACGATGTGGTAGATCTCGTATTCTTCCGTGTCCTCGGCATTGCGGACATAAACCCGGTCGCCCGGGCCGTAGATCACGCGATCGTCGTCCGCGGCCACGATGTAGGGCGCCTGTTCCAGGGTCTCCTCGTCGAGGACCTGCGGCTGGAACATGAACGACTGCAGCGTGGAGATCGGCGGGGTGTCGTCGTCGAGCTCCTCCACGCGGACCTCCGGCGAGAGGCGCTTGGTCGGCCGCACGCGCGGGCCGCCGTCGACCGTGATGCGCGGTTCGCCGTCCACGTAGTGGATGCTCAGGACATCGCCCGGATAGATCAGGTGCGGGTTCTCGATCTCCGGATTCACCGCCCAGATCTCCGGCCAGTACCAGGGTTCGTCGAGGTACATTGCGGAGATGTCCCAGAGGGTGTCGCCCTTCTTGACGACGTAGCGCTCCGGCGCCGAGTCCCGGATCTCCGGGGTTTCCTCGGTGGCGGAGCCGCTGGCCTCCTGGCGTTCCCCGTTGTCCGGGGTGGCGGTTTCGGCAGTCCGGTTCTCGGGATCTTCCGTGCCGCTGCCGGTGTCGGTGTCTCCGGTGGCCGCGCAGCCCCCCAGAAACAGCGTTACACTGAACAGTACGCCCGGCAGCACGAAAGAGGTCGTGGTCGCTCTGGTTTTCAACATCATGATTTCCCCTGTCAGGTCCGCACTCCCCGGGGCCATCCTGTGGCCCGGTCCGAATTCGGTGACGCTTCGGCGGATGATGCGGTCCAACGTTAGCAGAATTGACGGGACTGTACAGCACAAAGATTGAGGTTTTTCATGGCGAAGCGAGAAATTCTCCACTTTCCCGATCCCCGGTTGCGGCAGAAGGCCGAACCGGTCACCGAGGTGGATGACTCCATCCGCACACTGGTGGACGACATGTTCGAGACCATGTACGCGGCACCGGGCATCGGCCTGGCGGCGGTGCAGGTGAACGTCCACAAGCGTGTCCTGGTGGCCGACGTCTCCGAGGACCAGAGCCAGCCCCGGGCCCTGATCAATCCGGAGATCCTCGAGACCCGGGGCGAGGAAGAGATGGACGAGGGCTGCCTGTCGGTGCCCGGTTATTACGAGAAGGTGCGGCGCGCGGACTGGATCCGCTTCCGCGCGCTGAGCCGCGACGGCCAGCCGTTCGAGGCCGAGGCCGAAGGGCTGCTGGCGGTGTGCATCCAGCACGAGATCGATCATCTCGACGGCAAGCTGTTCGTGGACTACCTGTCCAGTCTCAAGCGTGGCCGTATCCGCAAGAAGCTGGAGAAGCAGGGCGCGCGCGCCGGCGGGTCCGGCAAGGCCGCGGTGCCCGCGGTCTGATGGCGGCTGCCGACAGGGACGCCCCGGCGCCGCGCATCGTGTACGCGGGAACCCCCGACTTCGCGGTTCCCGCGCTGGAGGCCCTGATCGCGGCGGGTCATCCGCCGGTCGCGGTCTATACCCAGCCGGACCGTCCCGCCGGCCGCGGCCGCAAGCTGCGTCCGGGGCCGGTGAAGCAGGCCGCGATGGCCGCCGGGATCCCGGTGGAGCAGCCGGAATCGCTGCGGGATCCGCAGGCGCGGGCGTGGCTGGCCGAATGGCAGCCGGACCTGCTGGTGGTCGCGGCCTACGGGCTGATCCTGCCGCGCGCGGTGCTGGAGATCCCGCCTCTGGGCGGGGTGAACATCCACGCCTCGCTGTTGCCGCGCTGGCGCGGGGCGGCACCCATCCATCGCGCGATCCTCGCCGGCGACGACGAGACCGGCGTGTGCCTGATGCAGATGGCCCCGGGGCTGGATACCGGCCCGGTGCACGCCTGCTGGCGCCTGCCGCTGGGGCCGCGTGTGACCACCGGCGAGGTCCACGACGCCCTCGCGCGGATGGGGGCGGAACTGCTGGTGGAGCGCCTGCCGGCGATCGCGCGTGGCGAGTCGGTGCCCGAGCCGCAGGACGACGCCCGGGCGACCTATGCCGCCAAGCTCGAGAAGGACGAGGCGCGACTGGACTGGGATCAGCCGACCCGCGAGCTGGACCGCCGCGTGCGCGCCTTCGACCCCTGGCCGGTCGCCTGGACCCGCATGCCGGACGGCGAGGCGGTCCTGCGCATCCATGCCGCCCGGCCCGTTGAGGCGGCGCAAGCGGCGACCATGACGCCCGCCGATGCCGCGCCGGGCACTATCGTCGCCGCGGGCGGCGAGGGCGTGGACGTCGTTACCGGCGACGGTCTCCTGCGTCTGGAGCGCGTGCAGTTGCCCGGCCGGCGGCCGGTGAGAGCCGCCGACTGGGCCAATACCGGTGATCTGACCGGTCAGCGACTCGGAGGTGACGCCTGATGGCCCGCCAGCTTTCTCCCCGCCAGTGCGCCGTGGAGGCCACCGAGCAGGTGGTGCTGCACGGGGCTTCGCTCAACAGCGTGCTCGAACCCGCGGTGGCGGATCTCCCGGCGCGCGAGGCGGCCTGGACCCGTGCACTGGTTTACACCACCCTGCGCTGGTATCCGCAGCTGGAGGTGCTGGTGCGCGAAAGCCTGGACCGGCCGCTGCGGCGCAAGGACGGCGTGATCGGCGTGCTGCTGGCCCAGGGCCTGGCGGAGATCCTGCATTTCTCCACCCGCGATCACGCGGCGGTGCGCGAGACCGCCGAGACCGCGCGTCGCATCCATCGGCCCGGGGCCGTGGGGCTGATCAACGCGATCCTGCGTCGGGCATTGCGCGAGACCGATGCGCTGGAGGCCCGCATCGCCGAGGACCCGGTGTTGCGGCATGCCTGCCCGGCGTGGCTGATCGAGGCGATCGAGGCCGCGTGGCCCGAGCGCGCGGAGGCCGTGCTGGGCGAGTTGCTGCGCGAGGCCCCGCTGACCCTGCGGGTCAATACCCGTCGCTGGAGCCCGGCCGATGCGCTGGCGGCGCTGCGCGAGGCGGGCTTCGAGGCGCGGCTGCACGACGCCCCCGAGGGCGCGCTGACGCTCGAGGCGGCCACCGACGTGACCGCGTTGCCGGGGTTCGGTGACGGCCGGCTGTCGGTTCAGGATGTCTCCGCGCAGTGGGCCGCGCATCTGCTGGCGCCGCGCCCGGGCGAGCGGGTGCTGGATGCCTGTGCCGCCCCCGGCGGCAAGACCGGGCATCTGCTGGAACGCGCCGACGGCGAGCTGGACCTGGTGGCCCTGGACAACGACGCCACGCGCCTGGAACAGGTGCGCGAGAACCTCGACCGGCTGCAGCTGGATGCGACGTTGACCGCGGCGGACCTGGGCGACACCGACACCTGGTGGAACGGGGAGCCGTTCGACGCGATCCTGCTGGACGTGCCCTGTTCCGCCACCGGCGTGATCCGCCGGCATCCGGACATCAAGACCCTGCGCCGGGCCGATGACATCCCGCGTCTGGCCGCCGAACAGGCCCGTCTGCTGCGCGCGGCCTGGGACCTGCTGCGTCCGGGCGGACGCCTGCTGTATGCGACCTGTTCCCTTCTGGACGCGGAAAATCAGGCGGTGGTGACGCCGTTCGCGGACGCGACCGACGATGCGCGCGTCATGGAAGCGGGGCCGGAAGGCCCGATTCCCGGGGCGTCGCCCCGATCCATCGGGGTTTCCATCCCGCCGGGGCTGGCCGGAGGCGACGGCTTCTACTATGCCCTGCTGGAGAAGGTCGGCGACTGATGCCGCGGATCCCGTGGCTGCTGGTGCTGCTGCTGGTGCCGGGGGTGGCCCCGGCACTCGAGATCCGCGACGCCAGCCACCTGTGGCTGGATGACACCACGCTGCTGGCGCGCCTGGATCTGCACATGAACCTGCCCGAAGTCCTGGTGGACGCGCTGGAGAACGGCGTGATCCTGGGGTTTCGGCTGGAGGCGCAGGCGGAGCCCGACCGCATGCTGCCGGGGAGACCGCTGGTACGCGCGGAGAACCGCGTGCAGCTGCGCTACTACCCCCTCAACCGGCATTATCTGGTGACCTCGCGGGATGGCGAGCGCATGGAGCTGCGCCCCACCCTGGGGGATGCTCTGGAGCAGAGCGCCCGCCGTCTGGGGCGGATCCGGCTGGAGGACGTCCCCGAGGCGCTGCGCGAGGCCCCGGGTGACTACCGCCTGAACGCCCGGCTGTCGCTGGACTACACCGCACTGCCGCTGCCGTTGCAGCTGGACGCCGGCCTGCGCGGCGAACTCACGGCCCGTCAGGAGTGGTACGGATGGTCTCTCGACTGAAGAGCCTGCCCTGGGGGCTGCTGGGGATGATCCTGCTGTTCGTCCTCCTGCTGGCCTCGCTGCTGGTGATGGGGGACGCGGCCCAGCACCAGGCGCGTTTCGAACAGCTGTTCATCTGGCTGCTGGTGTTCCACGCCGGGGTGCTGATCGTGCTGGCCGGCCTGATCATCTATCAGGTGGTGCGCATGTTCTGGCAGTACCGCCACGGGGTGCCGGGCAGCCGCCTGACCCTGCGCCTGGTCGGCGGGTTCATGCTGGTCGCGGTGCTGCCGGTCTCGGTGGTGTACTACTTCTCCTACGAATTCCTCAGCGAAGGCGTGGACTCGTGGTTCGACGTGCGCGTGGATTCGGCGCTGGAAGACGCGCTGGAGCTGTCGCGCTCCTCGCTGGACCTGCGCGTGCGGCAGCTGGCCGAGGAGACCCAGGAGATCATGGAAGACCTGGAAGGTGTCTCCGAGGGCCTGATGGGGCTGACCCTCAACGATTACCGGCGCAGTCTGGGGGCCCAGGAGCTGACCCTGGTGGGCGCCAACAACCGCATCATCGCGTCGAGCACCGACAGCCCCATCCGCCAGCTGCCGTCACCGCCAAGCTCCGACATCCTGATGCGCGTGCGGCCGGGCCAGCCCTACTCGCGTCTGGAGCCGCGCCCCGATGACCAGCTGGTGATCCGTGTGGTGGCGACCACGGCCTCGCGCCGACCCGGCACCGACAACCGCATCCTGCAGGCCGTGTACCCCGTGGATCCGCGCATGAGCGCCCTGTCCCTGCGGGTGCAGGACGCGTTCGCCGATTACCGCGAGTTCGCCTATCTGCGCGGGCCGATCACCCAGGGCTTCATCTTCACCATGTCGCTGGCGCTGGCGATTTCGCTGATGGCCGCGCTGTGGGCCGGGCTGGTGGTCGCGCGGCGGCTGGTGCAGCCGGTGTCCGATCTGGTGCAGGGCACGCGCATGGTCGCCGCCGGGGACTACAACACCCGGCTGGAGGTGCGGCGGGCGGACGAACTGGGTTTCCTGGTGCAGTCGTTCAACGCGATGACCCGCACCCTCAGTGAGGCGCGCAACGAGGCCGAGCGCAACCGCCGGCTGCTGGATGCCGAGCGGGCCTATCTCGAGAGCGTGCTCAAGCACCTGCGTTCGGGCGTGCTGGCGTTGGACGGCAGCCTGCGCCTGCGCACCGCCAACGACGCCGCCGGCCAGATCCTCGAATGCGACCTGCCGGGCGCGCGCACCCGCGATATCGCCGAGGTTGGCCGCGAGTGCCCGCTGGTGCACCAGTTCTTCGAGGCCATCCGCGATCCGCTGGCCGGGCACGAGGCGGAATGGTCGCGCCAGGTGGTGGTGTTCACCCGCAGCGGGCGCAAGGTGCTGATGACGCGCGCGGTCTGGCTGCCGACCCCGGGCTCGGGGCGCGGGCTGCACGCGATCGTGTTCGATGACATGACGGAGTTCCTGAAGGCCCAGCGCGATGCGGCCTGGGGCGAGGTGGCGCGGCGCCTGGCCCACGAGATCAAGAACCCGTTGACGCCCATCCAGCTGTCCGCCGAACGTCTCTCGCGCCGGCTGGGCCGGGTGCTGGAGGGGGCCGACCACGAGGTACTGGAACGCGCCACTGGCACCATCATCCAGCAGGTGGAGGCGATGAAGACCCTGGTCAACGCCTTCCGCGACTACGCCCAGGCGCCCAAACTGGAACTCGGCCACACCGACGTGAACCAGCTGGTGCGCGACGTCTCCGAGCTGTATCTGGGCGCGGACGGCAGCTCGCGGGTGCATCTGGATCTGGGCGAGGGAATGCCGCTGATCCGTGCCGACGGCGGTCGCCTGCGTCAGTTGCTGCACAACCTGGTTCGTAACGCCATGGAGGCGGCCGAGGAGCAGGAGCGCGGCGACGACCTGGAGGTGTACGTCTCCACCGACCATGTCGAAAGCGCCTCCGGAAACTGGATCGAACTGCGTGTCCGGGATAACGGTCCCGGGATCCGGCCGGAGCTGCTGGAGCGCATCTTCGAGCCCTACACGACGCACAAGCCGCGTGGAACCGGGCTTGGACTGGCGGTGGCGCAGAAGATCGTCGAGGAGCACGGGGGTATCATCGAGTGCCATAATGATGATTCCGGGGCGGGCGGCGCGGTCTTCGTGATCCGCATCCCGGTGGACGAGGGCGGCCCGTCCGGGGCGTCCGCTGCCGAGGAGGAACAGCCGCAATGAGCGACGCCTACATTCTCGTGGTCGACGACGAGCCCGACATCCGCATGCTGCTGCGCGACGTGCTGGAGGACGAGGGCTACCAGGTGGCGCTCGCGGGCTCGGTGGCCGAGGCCAAGGCACAGCGGCGCAGTCGGCGGCCGGACGCCATCCTGCTGGACGTATGGATGCCCGACGGCGACGGGGTCTCCCTGCTCAAGGAATGGCAGGAGGACGAGGGAGCGATGTGCCCGGTGGTGATGATCTCCGGCCACGGCAATGTCGAAAGCGCGGTGGATGCGACCCGCCTGGGCGCCTACGACTTCATCGAAAAGCCGCTGACCATCGACAAGCTGCTGATCACCCTGAACAACGCGCTGGAGGCCGCGCGCCTGCAGCGGGAAAACACCGGCCTGCGGCGCCAGGTGGCCCCGGTGGCGGACCCGGTGGGCAGCAGCGCGGTGATGGTGAACCTGCGCGACCAGGTGCAGCGCATGGCCCAGCACGATACCTGGGTGCTGATCACCGGCGAGCCGGGGGCCGGCAAGCAGACCTTCGCGCGCATGTTGCACGCCCGCAGCGCGCGGCGCGAAAGCCCGTTCATCGTGGTCTCGGTGGGCTCGATGTCGGGCGACGAGGCGGTGGCCGAGCTGTTCGGCAGCGAGCAGGGCGAGCGGGTGCGCTATGGCCTGCTGGAGCAGGCCTCCGGCGGGGTGCTGTACCTCGACGAGGTTGCGGAGATGGACCTGCAGACTCAGGCGCGTCTGCTGCATGCGCTGGACACCGGGCGCATCACGCGCATCGGCGGGGACCAGCCGATCAGCGTGAACGTGCGCGTGGTGGCGGCCACCCAGCACGATCTGGGCGAGGCGGTGGAGCAGGGGCTGTTCCGCGAGGATCTCTATTACCGCCTCAACGTCCTGCCGCTGAACGTGCCGCCGCTGCGCGAGCACGCCGAGGACATCCCCGAACTGCTGGACTACCATATGCGCCAGCTGCATCAGCAGGAGGGCCTGCCGCAGCGCACGTTCCAGCGCCCGGCCCTGGAGTGCCTGCAGCAGTACCCGTGGCCGGGGAACGTGCGCGAACTGCGCAACCTGGTCCAGCGCCTGATGATCCTGGGCTCCGGCGACGAGATCACCCGTGACGAGGTGGACCGCACCCTGTCGGGGCAGTCGCGGCGGGTGGAAGAGGAGAGCGCCGAGGGGGTGGTGACCATCCCCGACCTGCCCCTGCGCGAGGCGCGCGAACAGTTCGAACGGGAATACCTGATGCAGCAGCTGGAACGCTCCGAGGGCAACATGACCCGACTGGCCGAGCGGGTCGGTCTGGAGCGGACCCATCTTTACCGCAAATTCAAGGCGCTGGGTATCGATCCGCGCCGCGTGAAATCCGACGGCTGACGCATGAAACAGATCATCATCCTGGGGGCCGGTCAGGTCGGTCATTCCCTGGCCGAGGCCCTGAGTGCCGACGGGATCGACATCACCGTCGTCGACAACCGTGCCGAACGCCTGGCCGAGCTGGAAGATCAGTTCGATCTCAAGACGATCCACGGCTTCGGGGCCCATCCGTCGGTGCTGGATGCGGCCGGGGCGCGGGATGCCTCCATGCTGGTGGCGGTGACCGACTCCGACGAGGTCAACATGCTGGCCTGTCAGGTCGGCTCCACGCTGTTCAACATCGAGACCAAGATCGCCCGGGTGCGGGCCCGCGATTATCACGAGACCCCGGAGCTGTTCGCCCAGGACGCGATGCCGGTGGACATGCTGATCTCGCCGGAGGCGATCGTCACCAGTCATATCCAGCGCCTGATCGAGCACCCCGGCTCGCTGCAGGTGCTGGAGTTCGCCGAGGGGCGGGTCTCGCTGGTGGGGGTGCGCGCCTACTACGGCGGGCCGCTGGTGGGCCACGAGCTGAAGAACCTGCGCTACGACATGCCGGGGGTCCATACCCGGGTCGCAGCGATCTTCCGTCAGGACCGTTCCATCCAGCCGGACGGCAACACGGTGGTGGAAGCCGACGACGAGGTGTTCTTCGTCGCGGCGAAGAAGAACATCCGTGCCGTCACCTCCGAGCTGCGCAAGCTGGAGAAGCCCTACAAGCGGATCATGATCGCCGGCGGCGGCAACATCGGCCGGCGGCTGGCCGAAGCGCTGAGCAAGCGCTATCGGGTCAAGGTGATCGAGCGCGATGCGGAGCGGGCGGATCAGCTCGCCCGGGAACTGCCCGGCAACGTGCTGGTGCTGCAGGGCGACAGCGCCGACGACCGCTTCCTCGAGGCGATCAACGTCGAGCACAGCGACGTCTTCTGCGCGGTGACCAACGACGATCAGGCCAACATCTTCGCCGGGATGCTGGCCAAGCGCTACGGCGTGCGCAAGGTGATGTCGCTGATCAACCGCCCGAGCTACGTGGATCTGCTGCAGAGCGGCACCATCGACGTGGCGCTGTCGCCGCAGCAGGCCACGGTGAGCGCCCTGCTGGCCCGGGTGCGCGAGGGCGGGACCGCCACCGTGCATACCCTGCGCCGCGGTGCGGCCGAGGCGATTGAAACCGTAGTCAGCGGCGATTCGCGCACCTCGCAGGTGGTGGACCGCCGGATCGACGAGATCAACCTGCCGGAGGGGGCCAGTGTCGGTGCCGTGGTGCGCGACGACGAGGTCATCATTCCGCACCACGACACGGTGATCCATTCGGGGGATCACGTCATCCTGTTCCTCACCGACCGTGGCAAGGTGAAGCAGGTCCAGCGCCTGTTCCAGCCCAGCCCGCTGTTCTTCTGAGCCGTCCGCCGTGCTCCATCTCGCCTCCACCGCGCGCCTGCTGGGGATCCTGCTCACGCTGTTCAGCCTGAGCATGCTGCCGCCCGCACTCGTCGGGTACATCTACGACGAGTCCACCGCGTACGTGTTCATGCAGGCGTTCATGGTGCTGCTACTGGTCGGCGGGATGCTCTGGGGGCCGCTGTATCGCGCGCATCGCGAACTGCAGCCGCGCGACGGGTTCATCCTGGTGGTGATGTTCTGGCTGGGTCTGGGCCTGGCCGGGGCGACGCCGATGGTGCTCGACCCGCATCTGAACGTCAGTTTCACCGATGCGGCCTTCGAGTCGATGTCGGGGCTGACCACCACTGGCGCCACCGTGCTGACCGGGCTGGACGACATGCCGAAGGCGTTGCTGTGGTATCGCCAGCAGCTTCAATGGATGGGCGGCATGGGCATCATCGTGCTGGCGGTGGCCATCCTGCCGCTGCTGGGCGTGGGCGGCATGCAGCTGTTCAAGGCCGAGACCCCGGGGCCGATCCGCGACAACAAGCTGACCCCGCGCATCGCCGAGACCGCGCGCAACCTGTGGTACATCTACCTCGGCCTGACGGTGGCCTGTGCGGTGGCCTACTGGGTCGCCGGGATGGAGGTCTTCGACGCGATCGCGCATTCCTTCACCACCGTGGCGATCGGCGGGTTCTCCACCTACGACGCCAGCCTTGGCCACTTCGATTCCGCCGCCATCGAGGGCGTGGCGATCGTCTTCATGCTGATCGCCGGGATGAACTTCGCGGTGCATTTCCTCGCCCTGCATCGTGCGTCGGTCGCGCCCTATCGGCGTGACGAGGAGCTGCGCACCTACCTGATCCTGATGGCCTCGGCGGTGGCCGTGGTGGTGGCCTACATGCTGGTGACCGGCTTTGCCGCGGACGGCGCGGACGCCTTCCGTCGGGCCGCGTTCCACGTGGTGTCCATCGGCACCACCACCGGCTACGCCACTGACGACTTCTACCTGTGGCCGGGGTTCCTGCCGGTACTGCTGATCTTCCTGTCGTTCGTCGGTGGCTGCACCGGATCCACCGGTGGCGGCATCAAGGTGGTGCGCGTGCTGCTGCTGATGAAGCAGGGCATGCGCGAGGTGAAGCGCCTGATCCATCCGCATGCGCGCATCGCCGTGAAGGTCAACGGCAAGGAGGCCCCGGACCGCGTGGTGCAGGCGGTGTGGGGTTTTCTCGCGGCCTATGTGATGGTGTTCGTGGTGATGATGCTGGCGGTGATGGCATCCGGACTGGATCAGGTCACGGCCTTCTCGGCGGTGGCGGCCACCCTCAACAACCTCGGCCCCGGCCTGGGCGAGGTGGGGCCGAACTTCCAGTCCATCAACGACTTCAGCAAATGGGTGCTGATCCTCGCCATGCTGATGGGGCGGCTGGAAATCTTCACCGTGCTGGTGCTTCTGTCCCCGGCGTTCTGGCAGCGCTAGGGTAGGAGCGAATTCAAGGACAGGAGGTCGTCCATGTCGCAGATGGTCGAACGTTTCCAGAACATGCTGGACGGAGGCGAGGACTCCGCGATGCTGCGCTTCTCGCTGGGCAACGCCCTGGTGACCGATGGCCAGCAGGCGGCGGCGGTGGAGCACCTGGAGCGCGCGCTGGAGCTGGACGAGGGCTACTCCGCGGCGTGGAAACTGCTGGCAAAGACCCTGGTCGCCCTGGAGCGCCCGCAGCGTGCGCTGGAGGTCTGCGAGCGGGGCATGGCCATCGCCGAGGAGAAGGGCGACCTGCAGGCGGTCAAGGAAATGGAGGTCTCCGCGAAGCGCGCCCGCCGCCTGCTGGAGGCCGGGGGTGAAGCGGACACATGAGCCGTGACGATGCCCCCGGGGAGGAGGCGGACGTCGGCGCCTACCGGGCGCCGCTGACCGCGCGGCATTTCGCCCCCCGCTACTGGCTCACCTGGGTCGGCGTTGCGCTGGCCTGGGTGCTGCAGCAGATCCCGCGTCCGGCCGTGCAGGCGCTGGCCCGGGGTATCGGCCGCCTGCTGTACCGCCGTTCGGGGCGCAGCCGCCGGATCGCCGAGCGCAACCTCGAGCTGTGCTTCCCGCAGCTGGATGCGGCCGAACGCGAGGCGCGGCTGGCCGCCTTCTACCGCTACCAGGCACAGACCGTGCTGGATTATGGCCTGCTGTGGTTCGGCAAGCCCGGCGAGCATGCCTCGCGCATCCGGGTGGACGGGCTGGAGCACTACGAGCGCGCGCGCTCCGAGGGGACCCCGGTGATCATCCTCGCCCCGCACTCGCTGGGGCTGGATTATGGCGGGGTGCGCATGAGCCAGATGTACGACGGGGTCTCCTTCGCCAAGCCGATGAAGAATCCGGTGCTGGAGTGGATCAACCACCGCAGCCGCACCCGTTACTCCGGCGATATCTTTGCCCGCGAGCAGGGGCTGCGCCCGGCGATCCGCCAGCTGCGCCGCGGGCGGTTCTTCTATTACCTGCCGGACGAGGACCTGGGCGCCGACGGGGCGGTGTTCGTGGATTTCTTCGGTGTATCCAAGGCCACGCTGACTGCCCTGGGGCGGCTGGCACGCATGTCGCGGGCGGTGGTGCTGCCGAGTTTCGCCTGGTACGACCTTGCCCGTGACGAATACGTGATGCGCCTGTGGCCTCCAATGGAGGACTTCCCCTCGGGTGACGACGCCGCGGATGCCCGGGCCATGAACGCCGCCGTCGAACGGGGCGTGGAACAGGCCCCGGCGCAGTATCTGTGGACCCTGCGCCTGTTCCGCACCCGGCCCGAGGGCGAGCCTCCGCTCTACTGATCCATGCCCGAGGGCGATACCATCCACCGGCTGGCGGCCATGCTCCGCCCGCGCCTGGAAGGGGCGGCGCTGGAGGCGGTGGCGACCCGCGCCGCACGCGGTGAACCCCTGCGCGAGCACGGCCCGATGCGGGCCGATGCGCTGCGCGCCCGCGGCAAGCACCTGCTGATGGAACTGATCGCTGCCGACGCTACGCCGTGGCTGCTGCGCACCCACCTCGGGATGTGGGGCACCTGGCACGAATACGCGCGCGGTGCCGAATGGTCGAAGCCCGCGCCCCAGGCCCACGCCGTGCTGACCCTCGAAGATCGGATGCTGGTGTGTTTCCACCCGCGCGAACTGGCTTGGCGCCGGATGCCCGCAGTGGGAGCGGAAGCGGCGGATGTCGAGCGTCTGGATGCCCGGGTGGGGCCGGACCTGCTGGCCGCCGACGTGGATGTCGATGCGGTGGTGGCGCGGGTGCGCCGGGACGCGACTGCGGACCGTCAGCTGGCGGACGTGCTGCTCGACCAGTCGCTGGCGGCGGGGATCGGCAACGTCTACAAATCGGAATTGCTGTTTCTGCATGGCTGTCACCCGCGGACCCCGGTCGGGCGGGTGAGCGACCCCGTGCTGCGGGCGCTGTATGCCGACGCGGTGCGGCTGTTGCGGCGCAACCTGCGTCCGGGGCCGCGGATCACGCGGGAGCATGCGGAGCCGGATGCCTTCCTGTACGTCTACGAGCGTGAAGGCGAGGCCTGCCGGCGCTGTGCCGCCATCGTGCGGCGAGCCCCGCTGGGGCAGCACGGGCGTGCGACCTGGTGGTGTCCGGTCTGCCAGCCGGAGGGCGTGGCGGGGGCATCCCGGAACCCCGGTGGCGTTCGCCCGGACCAATGAGAACAGGCATCCACGGGGAGAGACGTCATGACGAAACCAGTTCACTTGCTGCGTCGCAGCCTGGTCACGATGCTGGCCGGCAGTTTCCTGGTTGCGGGATGCTCCGGGGCCTCGGCCCCGTCGCCCGAGACGGTGGAGGCCTCGGCCGACGGGCTGTCGGTAGAGATCCTGCACGAGGGGCTCGACCATCCCTGGGCCATTGCGTTCCTGCCCGACGGTGGCGCGCTGATCAGCGAGCGCCCGGGCGCGCTGCGGCATTTCCCGGCCGGCGACGACGGCCCGGATTTTTCCGGTCGGGGTGAACTGGTGCCGGGGTTGCCGGATGACCTGCGGGCGCGCAATCAGGGCGGGTTGCTGGACCTGGCCCTGCACCCGGATTTCGCCGACAACCGCTGGCTGTACTTCACCTATGCGGCCAGCGTGGACGGCGGGCTGACCACGCGTCTGGCGCGGGGACGCTTCGAGGACGGGGCCCTGAACGACGTCGAGAACCTGTTCACCGCCGAACCCGGGGTGCGCGGCGGGCGCCATTTCGGCAGCCGCATCGTGTTCGACGACGACACTCACGTGTTCATCAGCGTCGGCGACCGCGGGGACCGTCATCAGGCACAGGATCCCTCCAACCACATCGGTACCATCATCCGTCTGCACGACGACGGTACGATCCCGGCGGACAACCCGTTCGTGGATGATGCCGACCGGCGCGACGCGATCTGGGCGTATGGCGTGCGCAACTCCCAGGGCATGGTGATGGATCCCGAGACCGGCATCCTGTGGGAGAACCAGCACGGTCCGCAGGGCGGGGACGAGGTCAACATCATCGAGCCGGGCAACAACTACGGCTGGCCGGTGATCACCCATGGCGAGGAGTACGGTGGCGGCCAGATCGGGGAGGGCATCACCGAGAAGGAGGGGATGGTCTCCCCGTTGCACCACTGGACGCCGTCGATTGCGCCTTCCGGCATGGCGATCCTGCGGGATCCGGCCTTTGCCGAGTGGGACGGCGACCTGCTGGCGGGCGGGCTGGCCCACCGTACCCTGCGCCGTCTGACTTTCGATGATCGCGAGCTGGTCAGCGAGGTGGAGGTGCTGCCCGATCTGGATCGCCGGGTGCGCGACGTGCGCGTGCACGACGGCGCGATCTGGGTGCTGACCGACCATAACCCCGGCGAGCTGCTGCGGCTGCGCCCGGCCGGCGACCACGGCAGCGAATGATGTTCGGCGACTGGATGCAGCCGCAGATGGTGGAGCCCGAGAGCGCCCTGCCCGGCCGGGGCGAGGCCATGCCGGTGCCGGAACGCCATGCGGTGCTGGGGACCCCGCTGGCGCCGCCGTACCCCGATGGCATGGAACTCATCCACTTCGGCATGGGCTGCTTCTGGGGCGCCGAGCGACTGTTCTGGCAGCTCGAAGGGGTGTATTCCACCAGCGTGGGTTACGGCGGCGGGTACACCCCCAATCCGACCTACCGCGAGGTCTGCAGTGGCCGGACCGGCCATGCCGAACTGGTGCGGGTGGTGTTCGATCCACGCGCGGTGTCGACGGAGACCCTGTTCCGCACCTTCTGGGAGGGACACGACCCGACCCAGGGGATGCGTCAGGGCAATGATGTCGGGACCCAGTACCGTTCCGGGGTGTACACCGTGGACCCGGCCCATTACGAGGCCGCGCTGGCCAGCCGCGAGCGTTTCAACACCGCGCTGCAGGCGGCGGGACTGGGACCGGTCACCACCGAGATCCGCGAGCTGGAGGCGTACTACTTCGCCGAGGATTACCACCAGCAGTATCTGGCGAAGGTCCCGGACGGCTATTGCGGCCTGGGTGGCCTGCGCGTCGCCTATCCGTCCCCGGTCTGAGCGCGCTCGCGCATGTCGCGCAGCACGATGCGCGCGCCGGTGACACGACCCTCGACCATTTCGGGCACCCCGCTGGCCTCCGTGGGGATCTCCGTGCCGTCGGGCGTGCGCAGGCGGATGTGTCCGTCACTGATCGGCGTACCCTGCAGCAGGGTTTCCAGAACCTGGTGACCGTCGGTTTCAGCGGGCGGGCCGGGGATGAGTTCGCGAAGATCGAGCGCTTGCAGATCCTCGATGCCACAGCCCAGCCGCTCGCGGGCTGTCCGGTTCCCCTCCCGGATCCACCCCTGCGGGTCCAGCAGCAGGATGATGTGCGGCGCCTCGTCGAACAGTCGGCGGAAATGCAGCTGGGATGCCTCCAGCGCGAGCTGCGTGTCCTTCAGGTGGGTGACGTCCACCAGGCTCATTACTACCGAGGAGGTGTATTCGCTGCCGACCTGGTAGGGGTGCATGGTCAGCAGGTACCAGCGGCCCCGTCCCGGTTGCACCTCGCGTTCGGCGGGCTGACGTTCCCGCTGGACCTGATGGGCGAGTTCGGGGAGGTCCTGCGGGCCCAGGCGGCGGCAGACCTCCGCCAGATGACTTCCGATGTCGGCGTCGGTGATGTGGCAGACCTCCGTCAGGGCCGGGGTGTAGCGCCGGATCCGCAGCTGACTGTCGAGGAACAGGGAAGCAATGCCATTGGCCGAAAGGAGGTTGTCGAGATCGTTGTTGAGCTCGTAGAGCTCGCTGATCTTGCTCTGGTATTCGGCGTTGACGGTGTGCAGTTCCTCGTTGACCGACTGGAGCTCTTCGTTGGTGCTCTGCAGTTCCTCGTTCGAAGCCTGGAGTTCCTCATTGGATGCCTGGAGTTCTTCGTTGGCGGTTTCCAGCTCTTCCACCGTGGCCTGCAGGTTTTCGCGCGTGAACTGCAGTTCGGCTTCCAGGTCGGCGATGCGCTGTTGCGTCTCCTGGTCGAGGTCGTAGACCACCGCCTCGTCGCCGGATGAGGGCTGCTGGTACTGCGGACGGATGACCACCGCCGCCAGGGGCGCCTGTCCCTTGTGCGCGGGCAGTGGCAGCATGCGCAGCTCCACGACCTGTTTTTCGTCCCGCAGACGCAGATGGACATTGCTGTAGCTGGCGCGCTCCCCGGTATTGAAGACCTTCTGCAGCCCGGTGGCCAGGGGCGTGGCCAGATCGGCGATGGCCAGACGCGTGATGTCGTGCTGCACGCGACCCGACGGCATGCGCAGATAGTCTTCGGGGTTGCCGATCACGTGGCGCAGTTCCAGGTCCTGGGTCACCACCAGGGTGAGGGGCAGGATGTCTTCGCCCAGCGTCTCCATCAGACGTCCGAGCAGACGCTCCTCGTCGTGGTCGCGCCGTGGCGGACGGCCCGATGTTCCGGCGGGGGTCTGAGGTGAACGTACGCCGCCGTGTTCGCGGGGTTCCCGGTCCTCGGCCAGACGCCGCTTCCCGAGGGTGCGGAAGATCCGAAGTTTCTGCTCGACGGGTTCGTAGGTGTCGGGCGCGTCGCCCACGGTTTCGCTGTTGCCGAGGACGAGGACACCGTCCGGGCTCAGGGAGAAGTTGAACAGGTCCAGGACCTTCTTCTGCAGCACGGGCTGCAGATAGATCAGCAGATTGCGGCAGGACACCAGCTGGATGTTGGTGAACGGGGGGTCCCGCAGCAGGTCGTGCGGCGCGAACACCACCATTTCCCGGATGCGACGGGCGATCCGGAAATGTTCGTCCTGGCGCTGAAAGTACTTGGCCAGCAGGTCCGGCGGCAGGTCGGCGACGATGCTCTCGGGATAGATCCCGTTTCCGGCATTCTGGACGGCATTGCGGTCCACGTCGGTGGCGAAGATCTTCACGTCCACGGTGAGGCCCAGCCGGTCCATGACCTCCCGGGTGACGATGGCCAGGCTGTAGGCCTCCTCGCCGGTGGAGCAGCCGGCGACCCAGAAGCGCAGCCCCCCCTTGCCGCTGTTTTCGATCAGGCCCGGAAGCACCGACTGCTCGAGATGCTCCCAGACCTCGCGGTCCCGGAAGAAGCTGGTGACACCGATCAGCAGTTCCCGCCGGAGGGTGTCCACTTCGCCGGGATGGCGTTCGAGATAGCGGGCATAGTCCCGCAGTTCGCCAATTTCGTTGACCGTCATCCGGCGCTCGATGCGGCGGACAACGGTGCTGGACTTGTAGAAGGTGAAGTCGATGCTGGAATCCTCGCGCAGCAGCGCGAAGATCCGGGTCAGGGCGTCTTCGTCGGTGACGATGACGCCGGGGCCCTCGGCCTTGGCGGAATGCGGGTGCTGCACGAAGGATTGCAGCAGCCGGGGCATCTCTTCCGGGGCCAGCACGAAATCGGGGAGGCCGGTGGCGGCGGCGCTGCGCGGCATGCCGTCGAACTTGGCCGAATCGGCGGACTGCGCCATGATCATCCCGCCCTGTTCCTTGATCGCACGGATGCCGCGGGTGCCGTCGGACCCGGTGCCGGACAGGATAACGGCGATCGCGCGTTCCCCCTGATCTTCGGCCAGGGAGCGCAGGAAGACATCAATCGGGAGGTTTACGCCGCGACTGGCGTCCTGTTCGCTCAGGATCAGCTTGCCGTGGAACAGCGTCAGGTTCTTGCGCGGCGGGATCAGATACACCTGGTTGGCGGCCACGGTCTCGCCGTCCTCGGCGCGCTGCACGGGCATTTCGGTGTGCCGCGACAGCAGTTCGGCCATCAGGCTCTTGTAGTCGGGCGACAGGTGCTGGACCACCACGAATCCCAGCCCGCTGTCCGGAGGCATCTGCTGGAAAAACGCATCCAGGGCCTCGAGCCCGCCGGCGGAGGCGCCGATCCCGACGATGTAATCGGGTGTGCTCACGTGGGATCTCCGCATTGCGAGGGTGAGGATGGCCCGTCCCGGTGGAATTCTTCGCACCAGCGGGCACAGTCGCTGGCAGGGAGCGGGGGAATGTAGACGTACCCCTGAATCAGGTCGCAGCCCTGATCCCGCAGAAGTCCCAGTTGTTCGCAGGTTTCCACGCCCTCGGCGAGGAAGTGCATGTCCAGATGCCGGGCCATGGTCATCACCGTGTTGACGATCGCCAGGTCACAGGTGTCCTCCGGCAGGCCGCGGACAAAGCTGCGGTCCAGTTTGATGATATCGATCGGCATGTGGCGCAGCCTCCCCAGCGACGAATGGCCGGTCCCGAAGTCGTCCAGGGCGACCCGCACCCCCAGGCTGCGCAGATCGTGGAGGGTCGAGATGAGGGAGTTCGCATCGTCCCGGAAATGGTCCTCGGTCGCTTCCACGACCACCCGCGTCGGTTCTACCCCGGTCTTCGCGAAGGTGTCGCGGAGATCCCCCGCGGTCAGGCCGTGGAGCTGTCGGGGAGAGAAATTCACGGCCAGCCACAGCTCTTCGGCACCGGGGAATGTCCAGTCGCGCAGGGCATTGCAGGCCTGCCCAGTGTCCAGCGGGCCACTTCCGCACCGAGGCCGAGGTTCTCGAGGATCGGGATGAACTCCAGGGGCGAGATCGAGCCGTCGAAGCCGTCCCAGCGCATCAGGGCCTCCACACCCGCCACGCGTCCCTGCCGGGCATCCACCACCGGCTGGAAGGCGAGGCTCAGTTCGTTCCGCCCCAGGGCGTGCCGGAGCTGGTTCTCGAGCGATACCCGCCGTTCGAGCTGATGATTCATCTCGGGGGCGAAAAAGGCGTACTTCTGTCCGCCGTCCTCCTTGGCTTGATACATCGCGATATCGGCGTGCTTGGCGAGTTCGCTGCAGGTCGAGCCGTCGCGCGGGAACAGGGCGATGCCGATACTCCCGCCGGAGATGATCTCGTGACCGTGAATATGGAACGGACGCCGCAGGGCCCCGAGGATGTCGCCGGCCACCCGCCGCGCGGTCTGCATCGCCGTCTCCTCGTCCTCCAGTTCGCACAGCACCACGGTAAATTCGTCGCCGCCCAGCCGCGCGACCGTATCGGAGGGGCGGACGACCTGCTTCAGCCGTTCGGCTGCCTGCTGCAGCAGCAAATCCCCGGCCTGATGGCCCTTGGTGTCGTTGAGGGTCTTGAAGCCGTCCAGGTCCAGGTAGAAGACGCCCACCATCTTGCCGTCCCGTTTCGAACGCATCAGACCGTGCTTGAGGCGTTCGTGCAGCAGGGTCCGGTTGGGCAGGCCGGTAAGGGCATCGTAGAACGCAAAGCGCTCGACGTCCTGTCCCGTCTGGCCGTGGTCGCCGATGTCGGAAAAGATCCCGAGGTAGTGCCGGACATTTCCGTCCCGGTCGGTGACCGCGTTGATCTTCAGCCACTCCGGGTAGATGTCAGGTCTCGCCGTTCTTGCGTCGGTTCCAGACTTCACCCATCCAGTGGCCTTCCTCCTGGAGGCGGTTCCACATGTGCTCGTAGAAGCTGCGGTCATGACGCCCCGAGGAGAGCAGCCCCGGAGTGCGGCCGACGACTTCGTCTTCCTGATATCCGGTCACGATGGTGAACGCACGGTTGACTCGCTGGATGCGGGCACGGGCATCGGTCACGATGATGCCTTCGTTGCTTTCCTCGAACACCGTGGCGGCCAGGCGCTGATGCTGTTCGGCACGCTTGCGGGCCGTGACATCCACCATGGCCAGACGGAAGCGAAGCCCTTCCGGATCGTGGTCCGGCGACAGGCTGGCATGAACATGGAGCTCCGCTTGTTCGGGGGTGTTGAGCACCAGTTCGAAATCATCCGGCGGCGCGCCGTGTCCGGCGGCGGCCAGCAGTTGATGAAAGGGCTCCCGGCTGCCGGTGTCGAGGAATCGCCGCAGAGGCTGCTGAAGCAGATGGCTGCGCGGAAGACCCAGCATGCGGGTGGCCGTGCGATTGACTTCCAGCGTTTCTCCGCTGGCATCGAGAACAAAGAACGCCACGGGGGCGAAGTCAAACAGGTCCTGATAGCGCTGGCTGGCCTGGGCCAGGGCCTGCTGGGTCTGCCGCAGTTCCTCGTTCTGGGTGCGCAGCTCCTCCTGATGCAGTTGAAGTTCTTCCAGCGTTTGCCGGGCATCTTCGCGGGATGCCTCGAGTTCCCGGATGCGCTCCCGGGCCTGCTCCAGGGCTTCCCGAAGCGCCGGTTCTCCTTGCGGTTGTTGCTCTTGGGTCATCGGAGCGTACCCGGATCGCGGACCGTCCGCAGGACGCCAGGATCGTTCCCTGATCGCCACGGGTGGTCCGGGTGGTTGTGCGACGATCGTCGGTCGGATGGATGTTTCACCCGCGCCGGAAAGCCTCCTGAACAGTGCGGTCAAGCTAGATGTTTTCCCCAGAGTTCGCAAGTGATTGTCGGGAGCGGTGTCCCGGTCACTGCACCTCGTGGTGGTCGACGGCGGCGCGGACCACCGCCCGGAACAGGCGCTGGTGGCGGGTCTTCTGCGGCAGGTATTCGGGGTGCCACTGCACGCCGATGCAGAAATCGGGCCCGTCGGCCTCGATGGCCTGGACCACGCGTGAGGGCTCGCGCCCGGCGATGGTCAGGCCCCGTCCGAGGCGGTCGACGGCCTGGCTGTGCAGGGCATTCACGTGCAGTGCGGCATCTCCGAGGATGATGGACAGCCGCGAGTGCGGATCCAGCCGTACCCGCTTCACGGGCAGCAGGCTGCGGGCGTTGGGGGTCTCCACGTAGAAGGCGGCGAGGTCGCGGTGCAGGCTGCCGCCGCGCACCACGTTGATCAGCTGCATCCCGCGGCAGATGCCGAGGATTGGCAGGTGTTCGTCCAGGGCGTGGTGAATCAGGGATTTCTCCAGCCGATCGCGCTCCGGATCCAGCGATGGTCTTTTCGACTGGAACAGCCGGCGCAGCAACCACAGCGCGGGATAGAAGGCGTAGCCGATCAGGCGCTGCGACAGGCGTTGCTCCGCCCGGCGGATGGCAGTGGTGTCAGGGCCCTCGGGCAGGGTTTCGCCATAAAGTTCGGGATCCACGTCGGCCCCGCCACCGACGATCAGGGCGTCGATGCGCCGGTTGCGGCGGGGGCGTCCGGGACGGATGCGCAGGGGGCGGCCGCCGGCCCGCCACACCGCGAGGGCGGTGAACAGCCACGCGGGCGTGCCGCCACGGTCCGGGCCGGTGACGGCGATCACCGGACGCTGCGGGCGCTCAGAACCAGGCACGCAGTCGCTGCATCCATTCATCGGTCCAGCGGCCTACTGCCTGGCCCGGGCGCTCCAGGTACTCCCGCGCGAGCCGTTCCAGACGTTCGGGATGAGCGGCCAGCTGTTCCACTTCCACCCAGCCGTTCAGCGGGTGCGCCAGGCTCCAGGCCGGGTCGTCGATGCGGCAGTCCGGCAACCGGTAGTGCAGTGCGAGGCGCGGCTTGATCAGTTCGTGCTCCACCGGCGCCGCCGCAACGCGTTCCGGATCCAGCTCCGCCAGGACTGGCAGCAGGTCGAGCGGGCGGTTGCGCGTGGGGTTGTGGGCCAGGTAGGTGTCGATCAAAGAGGCGCGGTCGGGGGTGAAATCCGGGTCGAGGATGTAGCGTACGAAGGCGCCGGGGAACGGCCGGATGTAGGGCGACAGGCGGCGCGACAGGTCGATGGCCCCCGCCTGCGCGAGGATCTCGTACATGAGCACGAAGGCCCGCAGGATGGCCAGCAGCCATTCGGGCTCGCGGCTGTGGATCTCGATGTTCAGCTGCAGCCCGAACGCGTACAGGAACGAGCGTTCGGTGCCCAGCGCGCCTTCCTGTTGCAGCGCGGCACGCACCCGGTCCAGCCGGGGCAGCTGCGCAGGTTCCAGGGGTGGCGCGACGATCTCGTGCGGGACCAGGCGCCCGGCGGCATCGGCCAGCCAGGCCTCCAGTGCTTCCTGGTCGCGGTCTTCCAGGTCGACCCCCAGGCGGGCCAGGTGCTCGCGATAGCCGCGGTCCTTGAGTACGCGGGCATCCAGCTCCAGCTGGAAATCCCCCGCGTCACTGTCGCGGACATGCAGCACGAAGGCATGCTCGGCCTCGATGTGCCCGCCGAATTCGTCGATGATGGCGCGGGCCATCGTCTCCAGCGAGACCCCTGCCATCTCGATCTCCACGCCGACCCGGCGCCGGGCCCCCTCGGGGGTCCGGGTCCACGGCAGTGGCAGAAACGAAGTGGCGGACATGCGGCGGCTCTCCTGGCGGCGCTGATCGGCCGGGCTGTCCGGGCATGGTAGCGCGTTGCGCCACGAGCGCACGCCCCGGTGTACGCGGGCGGGGGCAGGCAGTACGATAAGCCCCTCCGCAACCCTGTGTCCCCGGTGTCCCGCATGGACCGTATCTATTTGCGCGATCTCGAAATCCCCGCCGTGGTCGGCGTATACGGCTGGGAACAGCGTATCCGGCGCCCGCTGCGTTTCGACATCGAGCTGGCGGCGGATACCCGCGTGGCCGCCCACTCCGGCGAGATCGAAGACACGGTTGACTACGAGGCCGTGGCCAACGCGGTGCGGGCCATCGTGACCCGCGAACCCCACATCCTGCTCGAATCCCTCGCCGAGGAGATCGCCGAGACCCTGATGGCGCAGTTCGGTTCGCCGTGGCTGCGCATCACCCTGGGCAAACCGGGCGCGGTGGCCGGGGTGCGCGAGGTGGGCATCACCATCGAACGCGGCTCGCTCGCCACCGACTGACCTCGGGACTTCGGCGCGCAGGCCCTGGCCGATTGGCAGGACGCTTCCACACTTCCTGCTCCTGTCTCCCGCACAGCTTTCCCGTACTGCTCTTTCCCGCGCGGCGCCCTTTCCGGTGGCGGCCCCGCCTCGTATTGCCCCCTTTTGGTGCGCCTGCACTTTGTGATTGCACCCGTTCGTGGCAATCACCCGTGGTTTGCCCGCAACAGCGTTGCATAAAACCGGTTTTTGCCCCGTTTAACGTTTCTGGCACGCCCCCTGCAAGGAACGGGTGTCGACAAGCAGCGACATCCAGAAAACACGCAGAGGGAGTCAATCAATGAAGAAATTCGCTTATTCCGCCGTCGCCACCGCGATCCTGGCCGTCGGGTCCACCGGGGGTGTCGTCTTTACTTCCAGCGCGGCCGCCGAGGTGTCGGCCAATATCTCGATCGTGTCCGATTATGAACTGCGGGGCTTTTCCGAAACCGATGGCGGCGCCGCTATCCAGGGTGGTTTTGACTGGGAGCATGCCTCCGGGTTTTACCTGGGGACCTGGGCATCCAACGTGGATTTCGAGGAAGACGACGGCACGACCTACGAGCTCGATCTTTACGGTGGGTTTGCCGATTCCTTTGACAACGGCTTCGGGTACGACGTGGGTTACGTGTATTACGCCTACCCCGATGCCGAGTTCGAGGGGGATTCCGTCTCTTACGATTTCGGCGAACTGGTCGGGTCAGTCAGTTATGACATGGACATGATCGGTTTTTACGGCGGTGTTCAGTGGGTGGTGACCGACAGCGCGTCCGAGTCGCTTCTGGAAAGCGACGACGTCTATTTCTACGGCGGCCTGGATGTGCCGTTCGCCGAGGTCTACAGCGCCGGTTTCATGGTCGGACGTCAGACGTACGACGACAGCGACAATGACGATTACACCCACTACTCCGCCAGCCTCGCCCGCGATGCCGGCGAGTTCGGCGAATTCAGCCTGAACCTGGCCTACGCCGATGTCGATGACGAAGACATGCGCGCCTGGGTGGGCTGGTCGAAATCCTTCTGATCGTTGAACCGGAAGCAAAACATCGTTGCGGGTCGTTGCCCCCGGGCAGCGGCTCGCCGGAGAGGAGTCTGACATGAAGATGATTACTGCCGTGATCAAGCCGTTCAAGCTTGATGATGTGCGCGAGGCGATGTCCGAGATCGGTGTGCAGGGCATCACCATGACCGAAGTCAAGGGTTTCGGTCGCCAGCGCGGCCACACCGAACTGTACCGCGGTGCTGAATACGTCGTGGACTTTCTGCCCAAGGTCAAGCTGGAGGTTGCGGTGGATGACAGCCTGGTCGACCAGGTGATCGAAGCCGTTTCGAAGGCCGCGAGCACCGGCAAGATCGGGGACGGAAAGATCTTTGTCTCGCCGGTCGAGCAGGTCCTGCGAATCCGCACGGGTGAAACCGGAACCGAAGCGCTCTGAGCGCCCATCTCGGTCATTATTAGATGAGGTAATCCGAAAATGGATATCGAACAGCAAGTCGTCGAGGTGGCCTACGCCCTTGACACCTTTTACTTCCTGATGGCCGGCGCACTGGTCATGTGGATGGCCGCGGGCTTTACCATGCTCGAGGCCGGCATGGTGCGGACCAAGAGCGTGGCCGAAATCCTCACCAAGAACATCTCCCTTTATTCCATCGCCTCGGTCATGTACATGCTGATCGGCTACAACATCATGTACAGCGACGGGCTCACCTCGTTGATCCCGGGCCTGGGCTTCTTTATCACCGGTGACAACGCCGTGTCCGAGGTGCTGGGCAGCGGTGGCGACATCTACTACTCCGACCGCGCGGACTTCTTCTTCCAGGTGGTGTTCGTGGCCACCGCGATGTCGATTGTTTCCGGGGCGGTTGCCGAACGCATGAAGCTGTGGGCCTTCCTCGCCTTCGCCGTGGTCCTCACCGGCGTGATCTACCCGATCCAGGGCTTCTGGAGCTGGGGCGGCGGCATGCTGGACCAGATCGGCTATCTCGACTACGCCGGTTCGGGCATCGTCCACTTCACCGGTGCCGTGGCCGCGCTGGCGGGCGTCCTGCTGCTGGGGGCGCGCAAGGGCAAGTACGGCAAGGACGGCCAGATCAACGCGATCCCGGGCTCCAGCATGCCGCTGGCGACGCTGGGCGTGCTGATCCTCTGGCTGGGCTGGTTCGGCTTCAACGGCGGTTCCGAGCTCAAGGTGTCCGACGTTGAATCCGCGAATGCCGTGGCGGCCGTGTTCACCAACACCAACCTGGCCGCGGCCGGGGGCGTGATTGCCGCGCTGATCACCACCCGTCTGATGTTCGGCAAGGCCGATCTGACCATGGCCCTGAACGGCGCGGTCGCCGGCCTGGTGTCCATCACCGCCGAACCGCTGATGCCCAGCCCGCTGCTGGCGACCTTCATCGGCGCCGTGGGTGGCGTGATCGTGGTGTTCTCCATCGTCGCCCTGGACAAGGTCAAGATCGATGACCCGGTGGGTGCGATCTCGGCCCACGGCACGGCCGGCATCTGGGGCGTGCTCGCGGTCCTGCTGTCCAACCCGGATGCGACCTTCGTGGCGCAGATCGCGGGTCTGGCGGCGATCTTCATCTTCGTCTTCCTCGCCAGCCTGCTGGTGTGGTTCATCCTCAAGATGGCCATGGGCATCCGCCTGGGCGAAGAGGAAGAAGAGATCGGTGCCGACGTGACCGAGTGCGGCCTCGAGGCCTACCCCGAGTTCACGAACAAGTAACGCGAAACCCATAGCCTGTACGCAGGCTGGACGGGGCCGGGAGGCCGGCCCCGCAACTTGTCTCCTCCGACGCCGACAGCACGGTCTCTCCCAGGACCCGGAAGTTGGCCTTCAGGGCGCCCTCGCGGCGCCCTCTTTTTTGGGGCGATGAACGCGGATCCCGCAGACCTGCCGATCGGAGGGTGCCTGTTCGTTGCGAGTGCGAATACGATCAGTGGCGGGGCAATTCGCACCAGTGTTGATCTTCCTTGTTTGGGGTTGTCTTAATAACCAATTGAAATTGCGGAAAGATTATTTCTGGCATCCCGTTTGCAGGCCAGTTACATGCGAGACAAATCAGTCTCTTTGTGGTGATGGTCAGCGGAGATAGAGCCAATGAAATTCAAAAAGCTTGCAAACCTCGTTTCGCCCGGTCGCGCGGACGCCGCGAATACGGCATTCAGCCCCGATCGCCGTAAGTTCCTTCGAACGGGATGTGCCTGTGGTGCGTTGAGTCTTTCCTCGGCCGGCATGGCATTGCTAGCGACCACCGGAAGTGCCAGGGCCGGGGTTGCGGATGAACTGGTGAAGGCGGGGCACCTGCCCGCGGGGTGTATTTCTCACCTGCTCCTGGCCGCGCAACGGGGGCTCTTCAAGGAGGCCGGGTTGGCCGTGGACATTACCCAGTTCAACGGACCCATGGAGAATCTCCGGGCGCTCGGCGTCGGGGGAGTGGATGTGGCCCACAACCCATGGACAGCGTCCATGGCGGATTATGCCGAGGGCAATGATGGCCTGCGGATTATTGGCGGTAGCGGCATCTCCGGGATCGAGCTGGTGGCACGCGAAGGCTCGGTGACGTCCGTGGAGGAGTTCGTCGAAGCGGCGGGCCAGGGGCTGCGGGTCGGCACGTTGCGGCTGGACACACTGGAGCTGGTTGCCTACGGGACGATGTCGCAGAACGGGCTTTCATACAGTGACTACGAGATGACGTTCTTTAACGGCATGCCGGGGATGGGCGAGGCCCTGATCAACGGCAACGTCGATGTCTGTACCCTTGCACAGCCCTACGCCGAGACCGTGGTCAAGGAGTCGGGCGGCAAATACATCGCCACCAGCAACGATGTCTGGGGCCCGGATGCGGCGGATTGCGTGATTAATGCCACTGCCGATTTCATGGAAGAGCGCCCGGAGGTGGCGACGCGCTACATGGAGGTCCTCAAGGAGGCAGGGGAACAGTTCCATTCCGACTTCGAGTCGGCGCTGGACGACCTGGAGCCTCTGTTCAGCGCGTCACGCGAGGTGCTGGAAGTCGCCCTGAAGCGTCAGCCGCCGGCACCGGTAATGTCGCAGGAATCCGCGGATGGGATCCGCCAGGGCGTCGACTACCTGATCGAACTCGGATATTTCGATTCGAACATCGCGGACGAGGTGATCGATTTGCGTCTGAGTCCGAGCGAGACCGCTTGACTGTGGATCATGCGGTGCCGTGATGTTCGGCGCCGCATGTTTGCCGGACCGGTTGGTGTGACCGGAGCAGGACTTCCGCGATGGCCCTGGTTTCCCGGGCAGCACTCGCTGTCCGGGTCACCATGGCTGTAACGGTTGCGCCATCCACGAGGATGGTCAGCTGTTCGCCAAGTTCCTCGGGCCGCGGAAACCCTTCGTCACGCAATAGCCGGATAATGGCCCGCCTGATCGAATCGCGATGATTCAGCGCCATCCTGCGGTATTCGTCGGCCCGTTTGTCATGTTCCGCAACCGTGTTCACGAAAGGACATCCATAGAATTCCTCGTTGAGGAACCAGTCCTCCAGGATGTCAAACACACCTGCGACACGATCTGCCCCGGTTCCCGGCAAAGCATCCAGCCGGCTCTCGAACCATTCCATCCAGCGATGGCCATCCCGCTCCAGAACCTCCTTGAGGAGATTCTGTTTGGAGCCGAATTGTTCATAAAGCGTCTTTCGCGCGACCCCGGCTTCGGCGAGTAGTCGGTTGAGTCCGGTGCAATTGACGCCGTCGCGGCAGAACAGCCTTGTTGCCGTGTCGAGCAGAATTTCCCTGGGATCTTCATCTCGCGGTCGACGCCCCATGTCGTGTGCACCCCGATGGCTGAGCCTGAGCGCGATCGTAACACGCGATCATCACGCGGGCTTGCCGCTTTTCCGGGGTGGCGCAGCGACCCCGGCGCCCGGTTCGGAATGGGCTCCCGTCAATGCCACATCGGGGTGCAACTGCTCGCTGATGGGGCCCGCCTATGGGGCCTCGGGGTATCGGGTAACCCGTTGTGCGTTTCTTAAGGTTCTGATTCTGCGGTTTGTAAAGGGTTGGCATGCTCTCTGCATCAGTAGCCAGTAGAAAGACCGGTCTCTTTATTATTCACGATACAAGCTTATCGCCCGGTGAGCCGGTCTTTGCCAGGCGAGGAAGCAATGAAGGAGACGGACATGCCGGAACCCAAGCATTACGACACCATCATCGTGGGGGCGCGCGTGGCGGGCAGCTCCCTGGCCATACAGCTTGCGCGTGCGGGTCAGAAAGTGGCCGTGCTCGATCGCACGACGTTCCCGTCGGACACGCTTTCGACCCATGTTGTCTATCCCAATACGCTGAAGCGGATGGACGAACTCGGGGTCCTCGACCGGGTGCTGGAGAATGGTCCGCCCCCCCTGTATACCGCCTGGCATTATGACGGACAGATGGTGGTCGCCCCCCATACGCCAATTGCAGGACGTGACTGGGCGATCTGTGTGCGGCGGATCACCCTCGATTCGATCCTGGTGGATCAGGCCCGGTCTGATGGGGCCGAGGTCTTCGAGGGGTGCCAGGTCACGGGCCTGATCGGTGAAGCGACCGACACCGATCCGGTTCGTGGTGTCACCGCGTCCGGCCCCGAGGGTGAATTCACTCTGACGGCCGATGTGGTGGTGGGAGCGGACGGTGCCAACTCGTCGATCGCCCGGCTTGTCGGAGCAGAGAAGTACTCCGTCATGCCCAGCGAGACGATGCAGTACTTTGCTTACTGGAAGAATGCCGACGTTCGCAACACGCAGGACTTCTTCTTTGAGCCCCCCTGGATCGTCACCCACTTTCCTTCCGACAACGATCACCATGTGGTCTCGATCAACGGCCCCAAGAGTGAACGGAAGTCCATCAAGAATCTGGAAGAGTTCTATCTCTCCAAACTGGAATCCGTGCCTGCCTTGTGGGGCAGGCTTTCTCGGGCCGAAAAGGTCAGTCAGGTAAAGGGCACCACCCGTCTGGAAGGTTTCTACCGCCGGTCCACCGGTGCTGGCTGGGCGCTCACCGGCGACGCCGCGCACTTCAAGCATCCGGCGACCGCTCAGGGCATTGGTGACGCCCTGCATGCTGCCGAGGCTCTCGCACCGATGATTTGCAGCGGTACCTATCGGGATGAGTACCCGCAGTGGCGACACGAAGCGTCCCGGGAGCTGTATGCGTTCAGCAAGCATCTGGCCGAGGTGCCAACGCATGCCTCCATGGAACTCATGTTCAAGGCCCTGGTGCATGACCCGGATACCGCGCGCCGACTGTTCGACGTCTGGTCTCGTCGGTCGCGCCCGTGGGAGGACGTCATTCCGAATATCCCCGGAATGGAGGCCACTACGGGTACCAGTGTCGAGGACGTCCTGACACCGATCGAGAGCCAAGATGATCTCCGCAAGACCGCCTGATCTTTCCGGCTCCATGAGCAGCGTCGATGCGGCCAACCAGGAGGCGCTGGACAGGATCCGGTCGTGCGAACCGCACCTGACCGGGATCCGTGTCGCCGGAGAGGCCCTCGGCATGGCGGAGCGACAGCTGGGTCATGCCGGGCCCCCGTTCCGCGATCCTTCACGGATTCCGCCGGTTGTGCTTTCCGCACTCGCGGGGGCGGCGGTCCTGGAGGGCTGGGCCACCAACCATGAAGAAGGGCGCCGCCTGATTCTCGAAGGCTCAATCCGGCTTACGCCCAATCATGAGCTCGGTACCGCCTCTCCCATGGCCGGCGTGGTCCGACCCTCTCAACCGGTGATGGAGGTGCGCAACCGCGGTGGCTCCGAGACGGGGTTTGCCACCTTTGCGGAGGGTGGGCGCCAGGGCCTGCGGTTTGGTGTCTGGGGCTCCAGCGTGGTGCGTCACCTCGCGGAACTCGAGCAAAGGATTGCTCCGGCGATCGCGGCCGCCCTCCCGCAAGAAGGGTTGCCCGTTTGGCCGCTGGTTTCACAGGGACTGCGCCAGGGCGACGACATCCACCAGAGGAATGAGGCCTTCACGCAGGCCTTCATCGACGCACTGAAGGGTTTGCCGCCGGATGTCGCGGCGTGGCTAGGCGAAAACCCCCAGCACTGCCTCAACTACGCGATGGGTGCGGCCAAACTCGCCCTGGATACGGCCCGAGGTGTCTCCGGCAGTTCGATCGTGGTGTCCATTGCACGCAACGGCGATGAATGTGGCATCCAGCTCGCGGGTACCGGGGACCGCTGGTTCTGTGCCCCGTCCAATCTGCCTCGCGGCCAGTTGTTCGGGGAGTTCATGCCGGACGACTGCCAGCCCGACCTCGGAGACAGCGCGATCATGGAGACGATCGGCCTGGGCGGAGGTGCGGCGTTCTCGGCCCCGGAGCTCAATCGCAAGCTGGGTGTCGCACAGGATCAGGCCGACCGTGATGCCGTTGTCCAGCGTTCCTGGTTTCTCGCCGCAAATCCGTGGTTTGTGCCGCCGGATGTCCCCGACGCACGCGACTATGGCCTCGGGCTCGACGCGCGGAAGGTCGCCACTTCGCATGCCGAACTTCTGATCCATACCGGTATCGCCCACCGCGACGGCGCGACCGGCTGGATCGGCATCGGTCGTGTACGGGCGCCGGGTGCCTGTTTTTCACAGGCCGTGCAAACCCTGCAGGAGATTACTGATGCGCCATAGTCCCGATGTTGACTCGCATTCTCAGCCAGTCCCCGCTTCGGCCACAGAGCCCTCGGACGCGGGGTCCCTCGCTCAAGGCGATGGTTCCCCGCCGTCGGGCCACTCGCTCGGTACCTGGCTTGCGTTGCGCTGGCGTGACGTGCGCGGAACCGTGTCAACGGTTATCTGGTTTTTGCTGGCCTGGCTTCTGATTGGCGTCCTCTGGGAAGTAGCGGTGCACTTCCACTGGGTGCACGGCCGCATCCTGCCACCGCCCAGCGAAACGATCCCGTACCTTTTGTCGGGCCCTGCTCCTGCCGGTATCGGTACGCAGCAACTGACGTACGGCGGTGCCGTCCTCGACACCCTGGGTCGTATTGCCATCGGTTTTGTCCTTGGGGTCACCGTGGCCATTGTTATCGGGGTCATGATTTCCCTGGTTCGGCCATTCCGGAATCTGATCCTGCCCATCGTGCAGACCATCGCCCCCATCTCGCCGGTTGCATGGATTCCTTTTGCAATCGCCATTGTCGGTATTGGCGGTCCGGCGGCCATATTCGTGGTTTTCATGGCCATTATAGGTTCGATGACCATCTCGGTCGTGACCGCGATCGAAAATACCCCGCAGGAATATCTGATGGTCGCCCGCAACCTGGGGACCCGTGGGGTGCGTCTGTGGACGCATGTCATTCTGCCGTCGGCCGCCCCGACTCTCATCGAGACTGCCCGATTGAGTTTTTTTGCCGCATGGATGGCGGTCCTGGCCGGAGAGATGGCGGGCATCGATTCCGGCCTTGGCTATCTCATCATGCTGGGGCAGCAGATGTATAACATGAAGCTTGTCATGGTGGGCATCATTACGATCGGATTCCTTGGCTTCGCGATCGATCGAGCCCTGGTTCTGTTGAAGAAAAAGGCTGCATGGTGGGGGTCCCAGCAATGAATGATCATGCGCGCAACGTTCCAGCTCAGGATGCCGAAGTGATCTTCGAGGATGTGACGAAGAAATTCGATGGCCATCCTGCCATTGAGAATGTGAACTTTCGGGTCCCTCGAGGCAGCTTTACCGTCGTCATCGGACCCAGTGGCTGCGGAAAAAGCACCCTTCTGGGGATGGCGGCGGGCCTGTCCTCGCCCGACGAAGGCTATGTGTTTGCGAATGGTCGACAGGCCCTGGGTCCCACTCCGAAGACCGCGCTCCTGTTTCAAAGCTACAACCTTTTTCCGTGGCTTTCGGCCCAGGGGAACGTCGCATTCGCCCTGCGCAACCAGGGTTGCCGCCCTGCCGAGGCACGAAAACGGGCAAAGGCGCTTCTGGGCGCCGTCGGCCTGGGGGGCTGCATCCAAAAATACCCCATGCAGCTTTCCGGTGGGATGAAACAGCGGGTTGCGCTGGTGCGTGCCTTCGCCCTGAGTCCTCGGCTGCTGCTTCTGGATGAGCCGTTCGCAGCCCTCGATCACCAGACCAAGAAGCTCATGCACCAGTACCTCCTCATGACGTGGGAAGAAACCGGGTGTTCGGTCGTGATGGTGACGCACAGCCTGGATGAAGCGCTCGCGCTCGCCGACCGGATTGTTCTTGTGACGGGTTCGCCCGGGCGTGTTTCGGACATCATCGACGTTGATCTTCCGCGTCCAAGAGACCCCTTCGATGACGGCATGCGGGAGTTGCATGCACAACTGGAGAATCACCTGGAGCGCGAGGTTACAAGGGGAGAATTTACGGCCGAGGAACGAGAGATCCTGGGTGCGGCCGGCGGCAGCAAAAACTGAAAGAGGTTGACCAAGATGCCAAATGTGATTTTTGTCGAAAGTGACGGCCAGACCCACGAAGTGGAAGCCGAGGTCGGATCCTCGTTGATGGCATCCGCCGTGGGGAATGGCGTGCCGGGGATACTGGCCGATTGTGGCGGGGATTGCGCCTGTGCTACGTGCCATGTCTATGTGGATGATGACTGGTCCGAGCGGATCGGTCCGCCCAACCCCATGGAGGATGAACTCCTCTCTGCACGTGAAGACCGGCGGGACAACAGCCGCCTCTCCTGCCAGGTGAACATCGAACCGGACCATGAAGGGCTTCGGGTGTTTCTGCCCGAAGAGCAGTTCTGATGGAAACAGTGAACACCGGGACCTGTGACCTGGCGGTCGTGGGCGGGGGATTCACCGGCGCCTCGCTCGCCCTCCACCTGGCTCGCGAGAAAGCGGATCTCTCGATCGCTTTCTTCGAACCACGGGGGCGGCTGGGCTACGGGCTCGCCTATGACACCGCAGACCCGTTGCACCGCATTAACGTGCCGGCCGAAAAGATGACCGTCTTTGCGGATGCGCCTGACGATTTCCTGCAGTGGTGCTTGCACGAGGCGGGCGTCGACGAATTCGATCCGGATGCCAGAGGCGCGGACGGGCATTTGTATCCCGCGCGGGGCGATTTCGGACGATATGTGGAGGAGCGGCTCGCCGCACACCCCTTGCCTGTGGAGACGGTCCCTTCCGCCGCGAGGGTCGTGGAACGGATCTCCGGTGGTTTCCGGGTTGAGGCGGTGAACGGTCAATCGCTCGTAGCCCGGCGGCTGGTTCTCTGCAACAGCCATGGATCGCCGCAGTTTCCCTGGGCCACGGACAACGATGTTGTGGGGCATCCCCGGCGTCTGGATGACCCCTGGAAGCCCGAAGCGCTCGGGCGTATCGGAACGCGCGACGAGGTGCTGATTTTTGGTACGGGCCTGACCATGGCAGACACGGTGGTGGGCCTGCTGGACCGAGGCCACGTGGGTCCCATCCGGGCCGTATCCCGGCGTGGCCTGCTGCCCCGCCCGCACGGTTGCTCGTACGAACCCGTCCCGATCGATCCATGCCCGGGGGGCGAGACGCCCGGCCCCGCGAAGTTCCTGCGGATCATCCGCTCCATGCTCAGGGATGCGGAGAGCCGGGGAATGGAGTGGCAACCGGTGATCGAAGGCGTGCGTGCGGCGCTGCCGACGATCTGGCCGCAGTGGTCGATGCGGGAGCGTCGCTCGGTCCTCCGTCATCTGCGCCCGTACTGGGATACGCACCGTTACCGCCTGTCCCCGCAGGTCCTGCAGGTTCTGGCGGATGCACGCTCCAGCGGTCAGCTCACCGTGACGGCAGGATCCATCGTCGGCGTTCGGTTGGATGCAAGTGAAGACCGGTTCCGCGTGGGGATCAGGCCGAGGGGCTCGGAAGAAGCCAGAACGTTTTCCGCGGACTCGCTGGTTAACTGCATCGGCCCCGTGAGTGATATCCGGCGGTCACGTGACCCCCTGTTCTCGGGACTGCTGCAAAAGGAAATGATCGCGGCCGATTCGCTGGGCCTGGGCGTCCAGGTTGATCAGCAATGTCGGGTGCTGGATTCGGACCATGAAGTGGTGCCCGGGCTTTATGCCGCCGGCCCCCTGACGCGTTCGGTGTTCGGCGAGGTCATGGGCGTTCCCGAGATTGCGGCGCAGACCGCCGCGCTGTCCCGTGTGATTAAAAGGGACCCCTTGCCTGAAGCGCAGACATCACCGGACGAAGAGCGAGCGATGCTCTGAGATTCTCTCCATATGGAGTGAGGGGCGCCCGGCATGGAGCCGGGCAGGCGCCCTGGGCGCTGTCGCGTGGTTGCCGCCGTTCCCGGCGGCATGAGGCGTGTCCTTGAGAGGCCCGCCACGGAGGGTGATTAAAAATGCAAATCGCTAATGTTTGATAAAGGAGAAACCATGAGCAGCATCAGTTATCACAATGTCGAATCGGCCCCGGCGCCGGTCGCTCCCTATCACCATGCGGTCGAGGCGGATGGATGGCTTTATGTGACCGGCCAGTTGCCGATCGACCCGTACAATGACGGCGCTCCTCTTCCGGAGGGCATCGTCGCTCAGACCGAGCTGGTTTTTAAGAATATCCAGGAGATTCTCGATCAGGCCGGCTACAAGTTCACCGATGCAGTCTATGTGCGGATGTTCCTGACTCGGTTCCACGAAGATTTTGCCGGGATGAATACCGTTTATACCCAATATTTCGAGCGGGACACGCTTCCTGCCAGGACGACCGTTGGTGTGGCCGCGCTCGGGCGCGACGCCCTCGTGGAGATCGACATGGTCCTGTACCGAGGAAAATAAGATGAAGAGTGGCGGTGTGGTGATCGTGGGCGGTGGGCACGCGGCTGCGGAACTTGCGGCCCATCTGGTTCAGAACGGATACGAGGAGAGGGTCTCCATCATCTCCGAGGAGGACCGGGCTCCCTATCACAGGCCGCCACTCTCCAAGGGCGTTCTGGATGGCGCCCAGCAGCCGGAGGAGATTGCTCTTCGTCCGGAAAGATTCTACGAGGAGCGGGGCATTCAGCTGCTGCTCGGAAGAAAGGTGGTGCGGGTCGACCCGCAAGCCCGTGAGGTACTGCTGGATGACGGGTCGAGCGTCCGGTTCGAGAAACTCGTCATCGCTACCGGCGCTGCGCCGGTCGTTCCTCCGATTGAAGGGGCGGATCTTCCGGGGGTGTGCACGCTGCGCTCGCTGGAAGATGCGATCAGTCTTCGCGAGGCGTTCGGGAGGAGCAGCAGAGTGCTTCTTGTCGGCGGCGGGTACGTCGGCCTCGAGGTGGCGGCCAGTGCAAGGCGCATGGGCCTGGAGGTCGCGGTTCTTGAGGCGGGGGCAGAGGTGATGTCGCGGTCGGTCAGTCCGACGATCGGCGCTTTCATGCGAAGGATCCATGAAGGAAAGGGTGTGGAGATGAATCTCCGGGCCAGGGTGGAGAAGATCGAAGGGGATTCCCGTTGTCGGGGCGTAACTACGGCGGACGGGATGGTGCATGAGGCGGACCTGGTCGTGCTGGGGGTCGGGGCTGCACCGCGTGACGAGCTCGGGGTGGAATGCGGGCTGGCTTGCGACAGGGGGATTCGGGTCGACGAGTTCGGTTTTACGGGGGTGCCGGGCATCCATGCGATCGGTGACTGTTCGGTGATCCATGAGTCCGGCCGGGACGAGGGCCTGCGGCTCGAATCGGTCAGTGGCGCGGTGGGGCAGGCCCGTCGCCTGGCGGCGCATCTGACAGGACGGCCGGACCCCGGGCGCGACATCTTCAATTTCTGGACCCATCAGTACGACTACAAGGTTCAGGTGGCGGGTCTGCCGGGCGGTGACTGGGCGACGGAGATCGCCGGGAACATGGACGAGGGCGCGTTTGCGGTGTATCACACCGACGAGGAGGGTCGTGTGCAGGTGGTTGAGGCGGTGAACCAGCCCTCGGCATTCGTTCGGGGCAAGGCCGCTATCCGCAAGGGCGCGCCAGTCCCCGGGGGGTGAGGTACCCGCTCGCAACGAGTGGAAGGGTTTCAGTCGCGCCGGGGGCGCGTCTGGCAAGCCCGGTCGAACCGGACTGGCCCGCCCTGGGTCGCGGCCGCCGGTGACGACCGGAATGCATGCAAGGCTTGCCGGGCAGGTTACCATTCGTTCCTCGTGATAGCGGGGCCTGATCATTGATGGATTGCCTTCTCGAGGTGAGTCACCTCCAAACAGAACGTCTGGGGCCGCTGTCCCTCAGGCTGCAGCCCGGCGAGCTGGTGCAGATCACCGGCGCCTCCGGCGCGGGGAAGTCGCTGCTTCTGCGCGCGATCGCCGATCTGGATCCGAACACCGGCGAGGTGTGGCTGGACGGGCAGGCGCGTGACGCGCTGACGCCCCCGGAGTGGCGCCGGCAGGTGGCCTACGTCCCGGCGGAGACCGCCTGGTGGGGCGATCGCGTGGACGAGCATCTGCCCGCGGACTGGGCGCGCGACGATGCCGAGTCCTTCCTCGAGCATCTGGGGCTGGAACACGGCGCCCTGGACTGGGAGGTCGAACGACTGTCCAGTGGCGAGAAACAGCGACTGGGTCTGTTGCGGGCCCTGCTGACCGGGCCGCGCGTACTGCTGCTGGACGAACCCACCGCCAACCTCGACCTGGAGAACACCCGCCGCTTCGAGCGGCTGGTGCGGGCCTGGATGGCCGAACGCGAGGCCGCGGCCCTGTGGGTCACCCACGACACCCAGCAGCGCGACCGTCTGGGCGGGCGCATCCTGACGCTGAGTGACGGCCGGCCGGAGGGCACATCATGGACCTGATCCGGCTCAGCCCGTTCGACCTCGCGCTGGCGGCGGTACTGGTGGTGCTGCTCGCCGGCGGGACCATGTGGGCCCGCATGGGCGTGGGCCGTACCCTGCTGATCGCCGCCGTGCGCACCGTAATCCAGCTGTTGCTGGTGGGCCTGGTGCTGCAGACCCTGTTCGATCATGCCCACCTGGGCTGGGTCGCGCTGATGGCGGTGGTGATGCTGGCGGTGGCCGGCTACGAGGTGATGGCCCGCCAGCAGCGACGTTTTGCCGGGATCTGGGGCTACGGGATCGGCGCGGCCACCATGTTCGTGTCCTCGTTCGCGATTACCGTGCTGGCACTGACCACCATGGTCGGCCCCAGCCCGTGGTGGGAGCCGCAGTACGCGATCCCGCTGCTGGGGATGCTGCTGGGCAACACCATGACCGGCATCGCCCTGGGCCTGGACCGGCTCACGCAGAACGTCTGGCGCGAGCGGCGCACCATCGAGGGCCGGCTGGCGCTGGGGGCGTCGTGGAGCGAGGCCGTCACCACCATGCGCCGCGAGGCGGCGCGTTCCGGACTGATGCCCACCATCAACGCGATGGCCGCCGCGGGCATCGTCAGCCTGCCGGGCATGATGACCGGACAGATCCTCGCCGGCGCCCCGCCGGTGGAGGCGGTCAAGTACCAGATCCTGATCATGTTCCTGATCGCCGCCGGCACCGGCTTCGGCGCCATCGGCGCGGTGTGGTTCGCATCCAGCCGCCTGTTCGACCACCGCCAGCGCCTGCGCCTGGACCGTCTGAAGCCCGGACGCCACACCTGAAGACGAACGAACGGAACGCGTCAGACGGTCAGGTGCTCCCGGACCAGGTCATCGCTCAGTTCGCCCATTTCGCCGCCGGCCACGATCTGGCCGTTGTTGATGATGTCGAAGCGGTCGGCGGTGGCCCTGGCAAACGGCAGCTTCTGTTCGACCAGGAGGATCGTCAGGCCCATCTCGGTGTTGAGCAGCCGGATGACGTCGCTGATCTCGCGCACGATGTTCGGCTGGATGCCCTCGATCGGTTCGTCCAGCAGCAGGATGGAGGGGTTCAGCACCAGGGCACGGCCGATCGCCAGCTGCTGTTGCTGCCCGCCCGACAGGTCGCCACCGCGGCGGCGTGCCATGTCCTTGAGCACCGGGAAGAGTTCATACACCCGTTCCGGAATGTCGCGGGAGCGTTTGCTGGCGAGGGCGACCTGCAGGTTTTCCTCCACGGTCAGGCGCGGGAAGATCTCCCGGCCCTGGGGCACGTAGCCCAGACCCAGCCGCCCGCGTTCGTGGGGCTTGCGGCGGCTGATGTCCTCGCCCTGAAACAGGATCTTCCCGCTCGCGATCGGCAGCAGGCCCATCACGCATTTCAGGAGCGTACTCTTGCCCATCCCGTTGCGGCCCATCAGGCAGTTGGTTCTGCCTTCAAGGATGTCCAGGTCGATGTCGCGCAGGATGTGGCTGCCGCCGTAATACTGGTTGAGGCCTTCGATCCGAAGCACGTTCAGGTCCTCCCGTGGAATGTTCGAGACGCGGGCGTGCGGATGGTCCCGGTATGGATCGGTGCCACGACTCAGTCCTCCTCGCCCAGGTAGACCTCGCGTACCCGCGGATCGGCCTGAACTTCGTCCATGCGGCCCTCGGCGAGAACGCTGCCCTGATGCAGGACCGTGACCTGGCGGGCGATGGACCGCACGAAGTCCATGTCGTGTTCCACCACCACCACGGAATGGCGGCCGGCGAGGCTGGTCAGCAGTTCGGCGGTCGCCTCGGTCTCCTGGCCGGTCATCCCGGCCACCGGCTCGTCCACCAGCAGCAGGCGCGGCTTCTGCATCAGCAGCGACCCGATTTCCAGCCACTGTTTCTGCCCGTGCGACAGCGAGCCGGCCGGGGCGTCGCGCCGCTCCGTCAGGCCGATCAGCTCCAGGGTCTCGTCCAGCTGATCCCGCTGTTCGCCGTTCAGTTTCCAGGTCAGACTGGTCAGCAGGCCGCGGTCGGCGTGCAGGGCCAGCTCCAGGTTTTCGTGCACCGAATGGTTTTCGAAGACGGTCGGCTTCTGGAACTTGCGCCCGATCCCCTTGCCCGCGATCTCGTGTTCCTTCAGACGGAGCAGATTGATCCGGTTGCCAAACCACGCGGTGCCCGCATCCGGACGGGTCTTGCCGGTGATCACGTCCATCAGGGTGGTCTTGCCGGCCCCGTTCGGGCCGATGATGCAGCGCAGTTCGCCGTCGCCGATGTACAGGGTGAGGTCATCCAGCGCGCGGAATCCGTCGAACGACTTGGTGATGCCCTCCAGGTACAGCGCCATGCCGTGCGAGACGTCGAGCGCCGGGTTCTCCGCGGGGTTGTTGACGAGGTCGAACACCCGGTCCCGGCGCATCGTCTCGCGGAACCGTTCGAGACTTTGCGACACGCCGTTCATGCCTTGCCCTCCTTGCGGCGCGAAAACAGGCCGATCACCCCGCGTGGCATCAGCAGCGTGACGAAGATGAAGATGCCGCCGAGGATGAACAGCCAGAGATCGGGGTGGGCACTGGTGGCCCAGGTCTTGACCACGTTCACCACGCCGGCGCCGAGGATGGCCCCGACCAGCGTTCCTCGGCCCCCCAGCGCGACCCAGATCGCCATCTCGATGGATGCGGAGGGCACCATTTCCGAGGGGTTGATGACGCCGGTCTGCGGGACGTAGAGCGCGCCGGCGACCCCGCACAGGACCGCGGAGACCACCCAGACGAACAGCTTGTAGCGCAGCGGATCGTAACCGGTGAAGCGCACGCGGTTCTCGGCATCCCGCACGGCCGTGAGGACCCGCCCGAGCTTGGAGGTCACGATCCAGCGGCACAGCAGGTAGGCCAGGATCAGTGCGAAGGCCGAGACCCAGAACAGGACCAGCCGGGCCTGCGGGGTGCCGAGATCGAGCCCCAGCAGATAGGTGAAGTTCGTCAGTCCGGTGTCGCCGCCGAACCCCGTCTCGGTGCGGAAGAACAGGTGCATCCCGCCGAAGGTGAGCGCCTGCGTAATGATGGCGAAATACACCCCCCGGACCCGGGAACGAAACGCCAGTACGCCGAACACGAACGCCAGCACCCCGGGGACCAGGGCGATCATCAGCAGGGTAAAGAGGAACGAATCGAAGCCCGCCCAGTACCAGGGCCAGTCGCTGTAATCCAGCCACTGCAGGAAGTTGGGCAGGCGGTCCTCGTAGCTGACCCGCGTGAGATGGGCGCCCATCACGTAGCCGCCCATGGCGAAGAAGACCCCGTGGCCCAGGGACAGGATCCCGGTGTAGCCCCAGATCAGATCCAGGGCCAGGGCGACCATGGCCAGGGCGAGGAAACGACCCGCGAGGGTGACCATCCAGCCCGGCATGTGGAACGGGGAATCGGGGGGCACGAACCAGTACAGCACCGGGACCACCACCAGTGCCAGGAACGCGAGGATCGCGAGGATGACCCAGGCGGTCCCGCCGTGCAGCCGGCCGAGATGGGAGATTGCGCTGGACGAATGCATGAAGACGGTCTCCTAATCGTCGGCCGAGCGGCCCTTCAGGGCGAAGATCCCCTGAGGACGCCACTGAATGAACAGGATGATGGCGGCGAACACGATGATGGTGCCGAGTACGGCGCCGACCGCCGGTTCCAGGAATTTGGTGGTCACGCCGATCCCCAGCGCGCTCAGCACGGGACCGAACAGACTGCCCACGCCGCCCAGCACGACGACCATGAACGACTCCACGATGTAGTTCTGGCCCATCTCCGGGCCCACGTTCACGATCTGGGACAGCGCGACCCCGCCCAGGCCGGCCACGCCGGCGCCCATGCCGAAGGTCCACATGTCGACCCGGCGCGCGGGGACGCCCAGACAGGCGGCCATGTCCCGGTTCTGCATGACCGCGCGGACCTCGAGGCCCAGACGCGTCCGGTTCATCAGCACCCAGACCAGCCCGACGACGAAGATCGCGAACACGATGACCCCGACGCGCGAGGTGGACAGACTGACCCCCTGCATGATCTGCACGCTGCCGGAGAACCACGGCGGGCTGGCGACGCTGACGTTCTGTGCACCGAAGATCATGCGGACGGACTGAATCAGGACCAGGCTGATGCCCCAGGTGGCCAGCAGCGTCTCCAGCGGACGAGTGTAAAGAAAACGGATCACGCCGCGTTCCATGGCAATGCCCACGGCACCGGCCGTCAGAAAGGCCAGTGGGACCGCTGCAATCAGGTAGTAATGGAAATGCTGCGGAATCAGGAGGGCGAACAGGGCCTGGGTCATGAAGGTCGTGTAGGCCCCGACCATCAGCAGTTCGCCGTGGGCCATGTTGATCACGCCCATCAGACCGAAGATGATCGCCAGGCCCATGGCGGCCAGCAGCAGCACGCTGCCCATCGAAAGTCCATAGACGAGGTCGGACACGAAGCGGGCCGTGCGTTCACGCTGCTCGATTGCACGAACCCCGGCCGCGGCGGCTTCGCGGATCTCCGGGTTCGTCTCCACGGGCTGGCCGTCGTCGTCGCGTTCCAGCAGGGCCTGCAGATCGCTGCGCAGGCGACTGGCCCGCACCTCGGCCACGATCTCGACGGCTTCCAGCCGACGGGCATCGTCCTCGCTGTCGAGGTCCAGCTGGGCCAGGGCAATGTTCAGAAGGCGTTCCGTTTCCGCGCCCGTTTCCTCGTCGAGGGCGGCGACGATGGCATCGCGCATCTCCGGACGGGGGCGTTCCGCCAGTTCTTCGGCCGCGGCGAGGCGGGCGGCCGGGTCGTCCGCGAAGATCTGCAGCGCGCCGATGGTCGGGCGCAGGATCCGGCGGATGGGGTTGGTCGCACGCGGTTCGTTCAGATCGCCTGTGTCCAGATCCTCCCGGGGTTCACCGGTAATGGCCTCCCGGAATGTCCCGTCGCGGGCATCCTCGATGATCAGGGTCTCGTCATCGGTGAAAAACAGCCGACGGTCGCGCAGCGCCAGCAGGGCGGGCAGCGTGTCCGCGTCCTGACTGGCCGCGATGTCCTCGATGGCGGCCTGCAGCGCCCGGATGTCCTGAGTGGCCATGGCCCGCAGGAGTTCTGCCGTATCTTCGGCAAGCCCTTCGTCGCTGACTTCGGCCAGTTCGGCTTCCAGTTGTTCTTCCTGCTCTTCTTCGAGCTGCTCGGCCTGTTCCCGGGCTTCTTCCATGGCCGCCGATGCGCCCGGTGACAGCAGGGGCGTCACGAGCAGCGCGCACAGCAGGCCGGTGGCGACACGTGCGGTGAGTCGCATGATTCTCTCTCCTCAGGGTGCCCCGCCACGGATGCGCGGGGGGCAATCGGGAAGGCCGGCACCGGTGTGGTGCCGGCCGGACGTACCCGGACTCAGAAGCGCAGGTCGTAGGTGGGTTCTTCGCAGTCGCCGCAGACCCAGGGGTAGCGCCAGTTCGCTACACGGTCTTCGTTACCTTCGACGTAATCGCTCCACGGCTCGGCGCGGACCACGTCATCGGTTTCCCAGACCGGGAAGAACTGACCATCCGGCTGGATCTCGCCAATGATCACGGGCTTGTGCAGATGGTGGTTCTCGTCGTCCATGCACACCTCGAACCCGGACGGCGCATCGACGCACTGCCCGTACACCGCCTGGCGAACGGCGTCGACGTCCGTCGTGCCTGCCTGCAGGACCGCCTGGGCCCACATGCGCATGCCGATGTGCGTGGCTTCCATCGGATCGTTGGTCACCCGGTCGGAACCGCCGGACAGGCCTTCCTGTTCCACGTATTCCATCCACCGCTCGGTGAAGCGTTCGTTCTCCGGGGTCTCGATGGACATGAAGTAGTTCCAGGCGGCGAGGTGGCCCGCGAGGGGGTCGGTGTCCATGCCGCGGAGTTCTTCCTCGCCCACCGAAGTCGCCAGTACCGGAACGTCGATGGGATCAATGCCCTGGTTGGCCAGCTCCTGGTAGAACGCCACGTTGGAATCGCCATTGATGGTGTTGATCACCGCGGTGGGGCCATCCTGGGAGAAGCTGTCGATGTCGCTGACCAGCGTCTGGAAATCGGCATGTTCGAACGGGAAGTAGACCTCCTCGATGGCGTCGTCCGAAATCCCGTGGGCATTCAGATAGGCACGCACGATGCGGTTGGTGGTCCGCGGGAAGACGTAGTCAGTGCCGACCAGGAAGAAGCGCTCGGCGCCGCCGCCCTCGTCGCTCATCAGATATTCCACGCCGGGCAGGGTCTGCTGGTTCGGCGCGGCGCCGGTGTAAAAGATGTTGCGCGAGGACTCCTCGCCCTCGTACTGGACCGGATAGAACATCAGCCCGTTGAGTTCCTCGAGGACCGGCAGGACCGCTTCACGGGACACTGATGTCCACGAGCCGAAGATGACGTCCACGTTCTCGCGCTCGATCATCTCGCGGGCGTGTTCGGCGTAGGTGGGCCAGTCGGAGCCGGGGTCCATCACCACCGGTTCGAGTTCGCGGCCCAGCAGGCCGCCGTTTTCGTTGATGTCCTCGATGGTCATCAGGGCCACGTCCCGGAGGGACGTCTCGCTGATGGCCATCGTGCCCGACAGCGAGTGGAGGATGCCCACCTTGATCGGATCTTCATCGGCCTGTGCGGTTATGCCTCCGCCGGTTGCCAGGCCCAGGGCCAGTGCGACACCGGTGGCGGTGCGGGTGGCCCGGCGCGCGAGCGAAATTTGCGGGGGGTGGCTCGTGTTTGGATGCATCGATTGTCTCCGTTCTCCGCTAGGGATCGTTTCCAGGGAACAACCCGGCACTCCGTAATACCGGCGCCGGACATTCCCGGGGCAGCAAGCTGTGTGCCATGAACGGAAAACGGGGTCTTGCGCCCGGTGTCCGCAGTCATCTCCGGTCGGGAGGGGAGGGCGGACTGCATGCACATGGTGCATCTGTCTCGTGATGGGGCGGAGGTTGCCGCACGGGTGTGCATCGTCCGCCGGGCGGTCGCTGCTCAGGCCGATTCCCTGGCGGGGAGCATTCCATGCTCGATGATGAACCGGACGACTTCATCCAGGCCCTCGCCCGTGCGCATGTTCGTGAAGACAAACGGGCGCTCGCCGCGCATGCGCCGACTGTCGCGGTCCATGACCTCCAGCGATGCACCGACCCCCTCGGCGAGATCGATCTTGTTGATCACCAGCAGGTCGGAACGGGTCACGCCGGGCCCCCCCTTGCGCGGGATCTTGTCGCCCGCGCAGACGTCGATCACGTAGATCGTCAGATCGGACAGCTCCGGGCTGAACGTCGCGGACAGGTTGTCGCCGCCGCTCTCGACGAATACGACCTCGAGGCCGGGAAAACGGATGCCGAGGTCGGCCAGGGCCGACAGGTTCATCGAGGCATCCTCGCGGATCGCCGTGTGCGGGCACCCGCCGGTCTCCACCCCGACGATGCGTTCGGCCTCCAGCGCATCGTGGCGGGTCAGGAACTCGGCATCCTCGCGGGTGTAGATGTCGTTGGTGACCACGGCGATGCTGTACATCTCGCGCATGCGCTGACACAGGGCCTGGAGCAGGGCGGTCTTGCCGGAGCCGACCGGCCCGCCGATGCCGACGCGCAGGACTCGGGGATTCAGTGACATGGGTGCCTCCTGGGAATTTCGCTAACTGCGGAACAGGCGTGAATACTGGGTTTCGTGCAGGGCGCTGGCGATGGCGACACCGACGGCTGTGCCGCCGATCGCCGCGTCGTCCCGCGCAAGCCCCTCCCGTGCCGCCTCGCCGATGGTCGAGGCCAGGCGGTGGAGCACGCGCTGGCCGGCGGTCTGCCCAAGCGGGACCAGCTTGATCGCGGCCGCCACCTGGTTCTCGCACCAGGACCAGAGGATTGCCTCGGCCCCTTCCTCGACGGGGATGGACCAGCGCACCAGCGCCAGCGCGAACAGCGTGGCCCAGGTGGCGTCGGGATGACCCTGCCACCGGTCGGCTTCGTTCAGATCGAGCTCGGACAGCAGGCGCGCCAGCGCCTGCCCGAGGTGACGGTCTTCGGCGCGCAGTTCGCGGGTCTCGCGACTGGCGCTCAGCCACGCACTGAACCGTTCGACGGCCGCGTCGTTGTCCTCCAGCCAGGCCCGGTGCAGGCGTGCGAGCAGGGGGATGTCGACCCGGCTCAGGCTGTGGCGGATCTGGCCCTGCATCCAGTCGGCCACCGCGTCCTCGTCCGCGATCCAGCCCGCCTCGATGGCCCATTCCATGCCGCCGGAATAGCTGTAGGTCCCCACCGGCAGCGTGGGGCTCACCAGTTGCCAGAGACGCCGCCGTGCCAGCCCCGGGTCATCCAGCTCCGGGTCAGTGCGAGTGGCCATGGCCGTGACCGCCGTGGGCGTGTCCGTGCCCGTAGGCACCGGCCTCCGGCTCGAACGCGGCGTGTTCGAAGACCGGATCGAGCCCGATGCCGCGCAGCATGTCGTCCAGCACGTGGTCGTGCAGGTAACGCAGCCGGCCCGGACCAATCTGCAGGGCGATGTGGCGGTTGCCCAGATGGTAGGCCGCGCGCGCGAGCAGCAGCGGGTCTTCGCAGTACACGGTGCTGACCGGTTCCGGCGCGGCACGCACCGTGACCCACTCGCCGCTTTCGGCGCGCAGGGCGGACCCGTCGCGCAGCATGCCGCCCCGCTCGAGGAATACGCCGACCTCGTCGCCGGTGTCGAGAGTGGCCCGGAAGCGGCTCTTCATCCGTGTCTCGACCGGCAGATGCAGGGTTCCGGTCACGGTGGTCAGGGCGCTCTCGGCGCGTTCGATCAGGCGAATCATGGGGACCTCAGAACAGGAAGTAACGCTGGCTCAGCGGCAGCTCGGTAGCGGGTTCGCAGGTCAGAAGCTCGCCGTCGGCACGGACCTCGTAGGTCTCCGGGTCCACCTCCATCTTCGGCAGCCAGTCGTTCAGCCGCATGTCCTGCTTGCCGATCTCGCGGCAGCCGCGGACCGCGACCAGCCTTCGCTCCAGACCCAGCTGGTCGCCGATCCCGGCGGTCAGGGCGGCCTGCGAGACGAAGCTGACGGAGGTGCCGGTCATGGCCGGGCCGTAGCTGCCGAACATCGGCCGGTAATGCACCGGCTGTGGCGTGGGGATGGAGGCGTTGGGGTCGCCCATCGGGGCCGAGGCGATCATCCCGCCCTTGATGATCAGCGCCGGCTTGACGCCGAAAAAGGCCGGATCCCACAGGACCAGGTCGGCCAGCTTGCCGGGTTCGACGGAGCCCACTTCGTGGGCCATGCCATGCGCCAGCGCGGGATTGATGGTGTATTTGGCGACATAGCGCTGTGCGCGGAAATTGTCGTGCTCGGACGGATCGCGAGTCAGGGAGCCGCGCTGGGTCTTCATCTTGTGGGCGGTCTGCCAGGTCCGCAGGATCACCTCACCCACGCGTCCCATCGCCTGCGAGTCCGAGGCGATCACGGAGAACGCACCGAGGTCGTGCAGGATGTCCTCCGCGGCGATGGTCTCGCGCCGGATCCGGCTCTCGGCGAACGCGACGTCCTCCGCGATCTGCGGGTCCAGATGGTGGCAGACCATCAGCATGTCCAGGTGTTCGTCGATGGTGTTCACCGTGAACGGCCGCGTGGGATTGGTGCTGGACGGCAGGACGTGGGCTTCGCCGCAGGCCCTGATGATGTCCGGGGCATGGCCGCCGCCGGCGCCCTCGGTGTGATAGGTGTGGATGGTGCGCCCCTTGAACGCCGCCAGGGTGTCCTCGACAAAGCCGGATTCGTTCAGGGTGTCGGTGTGGATGCAGACCTGGACATCATGGGCATCGGCGACCGACAGCGCGCAGTCGATGGCGGCCGGGGTTGTGCCCCAGTCCTCGTGCAGCTTCAGGCCCAGTGCCCCCGCCTCGACCTGCGCGTGCAGGGCGCCGGGTCCGCTGGCGTTCCCCTTGCCCAGAAAGCCCAGGTTCATCGGGAATGCCTCGGCGGCCTTCAGCATCTGCTGGATGTGCCAGGGGCCGGGGGTGCAGGTGGTGGCGTTGGTGCCGGTTGCGGGGCCGGTACCGCCACCCACCATGGTCGTGATGCCGGAGGTCAGGGCCTCTTCGATCTGCTGCGGACAGATGAAGTGGATATGGGCATCGATGCCGCCGGCGGTCAGGATCCGTCCCTCGCCGGCGATGACCTCGGTTCCCGGGCCGATCACGATGTCGACACCCGGCTGGGTATCCGGGTTGCCGGCCTTGCCCACCGCGTGGATCCGGCCCTGCTTCAGGCCGACATCGGCCTTGACCACGCCCCAGTAGTCGAGGATGACCGCGTTGGTGATCACGGTGTCCACCACGGCTTCGTCGTGCCGCTGGCTCTGGCCCATGCCGTCGCGGATCACCTTGCCGCCGCCGAATTTGACCTCGTCGCCGTAGACGGTCCAGTCGCGCTCCACCTGGATCAGCAGCGCGGTGTCGCCCAGTCGCAGGCGATCGCCGGTGGTGGGGCCGAACATCTCGGCATAGGCGCGGCGGGGAATGGTCTGGCTCATTGCGCATCTCCGTCCAGCGGGCCACCGATACGGCCCTGGAATCCGAACACCCGGCGCTCCCCGGCGTAGGCCACCAGCTGCACGCTGCGGGTCTGCCCCGGTTCAAAACGCACGGCCGTACCCGCCGGTATGTCCAGGCGGAAGCCTTGTGCGCGCTCGCGGTCGAAGCGCAGGGCGTTGTTGGTCTCGAAGAAGTGATAGTGGGAACCGACCTGGACGGGCCGGTCGCCGCTGTTGGCCACCTCCAGGGTGACGGTGTCGCGGCCGGCGTTCAGGGTGATGTCGCCGTCCGCGGGCAGGAGTTCACCGGGGATCATCGGGGCGCTTCCTCTCAACGGATGGGTTCGTGAACGGTGACCAGTTTGACCCCGTCCGGGAAGGTCGCCTCGACCTGTACCTCCGGGATCATCTCCGGGACGCCTTCGAGTACGTCGTCACGGGTCAGTACCTCGCCGCCCAGGCTCATCAGCTCCGCGACCGAACGGCCGTCTCGGGCCCCCTCGAGGATGGCCGCCGAAATCAGCGCCATGGCCTCCGGGTAGTTGAGCTTCAGCCCGCGCGCCTGGCGGCGTTCCGCCAGCAGAGCGGCCGTGAACAGCAGCAGCTTGTCTTTCTCGCGTGGGGTCAGTTCCATGGATCTTCCGGTGGTCAGGTGTTCCAGATACGGGGGGTGCACGGGGGGCGCCCGATGACCGGCTCGCGCAGGAAGGCCCAGGCCCGCTGCAGCAGCGCGCGCACGGTCTCCGCGCCATGGCCCAGACAACGCAGGAACAGGACATCCCCGATCCGCGAGATGCCCAGGCGCAGTGCTTCGGGTGTTCCGAGATGCTCGCGCAGTGCCGGTTCGAGTCCCTCGGGGGCCGGGGTGGCCACGAGCTGGCCCACCACCGGGAAGCCGTCGAGGCCCCACGGGCGGCTCAGCAGGGGGTCGCCATGGGCCAGATCGAGGCGGTCATGCACCAGCGGTCGGCCTTCGCGTTCGATACACAGATCCTGGGTGCAGGCTCCGCCCTCGTAGTGATCGCCGTGCGCCGGGCGTCCCAGGCACAGGACATCCCAGGTGCAAAGGCGCGCGCCGGGTCCCAGGCGGAAGTGGTTGTGCAGCGTCACGCGGGAGCGACCGTGCAGGATGGTTTCCGTCGGCAGGAACTCCAGGCTCGCGTCGGGCCCCACCGTGAAGCCTTGTTCCTGGCGGGCGCTGTCCGTCCGCGTCCGGTAGAACTTGGCCGCGGCAGGGGTGGTGAGCAGAGCCCGGCTGCCGGCGTCCAGCTCCGCTTCCAGCTGCAGGCGATCGCCGCCGGCGACGCCCCCGGGGGGATGGATCACGTAGCAGTGGCAGACGTCGCCTTCGGGGAAGAAGCTTCGCTGCACCAGCAGAGGGCCCTCGTGACGACGGCGGACCAGCCGGGTCCGTCCGCCATGCGAGGCGAAGCCCAGCTCCAGGCGCCCGAGCCATCCGTCCCGGGTCTCCGGTGTGGTCTCTGTAGCTCCGGCCAGTTCCACGGGGGTGATGTCCACGTCCCTAGACCACCAGCAACAGATAGACGCTGGCGGCGACCATGGCCCCTCCGGCTGCCTGCCCCACCGGACGCTCGAGAGCCGTATCGCGTATCCGGGAGGCGGCCAGTGTGCCGGCGGTCAGCATCAGGGTACTGGCCAGCAGGAAGCCGGCGGCGAATCTCAGTGCGGACAGGTCGGCCGCCATTTCGGCACCGTGGGCGAAGCCGTGCAGTGCGGCGAAGCCGGCCGCGATCGCGGCGGTCACCACCAGCGGGAGACGTGTGCCGAGAAAGACCAGCACGCCGGTCAGCAAAAGCGAGGCGAGGATGCCGAATTCGACGGTCGGCAGCGGTCCTTGCGCCATGCCGAGGGCGAAGGCGAGCGCCAGAGTGGCCAGTACCGCCGTACCGGAGATCAGAGTGCCCGGGATTCGCTGTGAGCGGGCCATCCAGAACCCGATTCCGAGCAGGACCAGCAGGTGATCGAGGCCGGTGAACGGGTGCAGAAATCCCGCAGCGAAGCCCGCATGTTCGTGGACGTGGTGCCCGTGGTGGGGATGGGCCAGCGCCATCACGGGCGCAAGAAACAGAACAACGAATGCGATGCAGCGTCGATGCAGCATGGTTCTCCTCGCTTGAATCTCGGTGCGGCGCGCAGGAATGCGCCGGCAGTAATCCGAGTAAGCAGGAGCCATGCCATGGTCGCCCCGAAAGCGTTGCGGAGCGTGGTGCCGGGCCAGGGAGCGCCGGTCTGCGGAGCTAATGTTTCGTCGTGGTGCAGCCCGTTTCGGGGGCATGCATCAAGATGGATCAGGCTGCCCTGAAAGTGTGCGAGCGCGGGAGGTTTTGAGGCGGTGTCTGCTGATGCCGGGCGGATGCCGGAAGGCGTGCAGAGGCGTTACTCCCGGCTGAAGCCGACACCCCGCGCCGGCCCGGCGCCGGGGTGGCGGACCGGCGCGGCCGGATCAGGCGAACAGCTTGCGGCGGAAGAATTCCGGGGTGGCGCCGGCGGCGCGGTGGATGGCCGCGTTGTAGTAGTGCGTGACGAACGGGATCTCCTCCGCGGCTTCTTCACGCAGGAAGGACACCGGGGCGTCCTTGGAGGCGATGGTGCAGGTCCACCAGCCGGAGGGGTAGGTGGGCTGAGGGAAGTGCATGGTCAGGGCGTCGATGAAGCCGGCGCCGCGCATGCTGTCGTGCATCGGCCGCAGGATGCTGTCGGTATGCAGCAGGGGGGATTCGCTCTGTTGCACCAGCAGGCCATCGGAGCCCAGGGCCTTCACGCAGTCGCGGTAGAAATCCGCGGAGAACAGGCCCTCGGCCGGGCCCACCGGGTCGGTGGAGTCGACGATGATCACGTCGATGGAGCCCGGTTCCGCGTCCTTGATGTACTGGATGCCGTCGTCGAACAGGAGTTCGGCGCGCGGGTCGTCGTTGGCGTCGCACAGCTCGGGGAAATACTGCTCGGACAGGCGGGTCACGCGTTCGTCGATGTCCACCTGCGTGGCCTTCTCCACCTCGTCGTGCTTGAGCACCTCGCGCAGGGTGCCGCAATCGCCGCCGCCGATGATCACCACGTTCTTCGGCGCGTTGTGCGAATACAGCACCGGATGCGACATCATCTCGTGGTAGATGAAGTTGTCGCGGCCGGTGAGCATCACGAAGCCGTCAATCACCATCAGGTTGCCGAAGCCCGTGGTCTCGAAGATCTCGATCTTCTGATAGGGCGTCTGCTCCTCGTGGAGCTTTTTCGTGATGCGCAGGGACATCGCGATGTCGCGGTCGGGCTCGGTGAACCAGTTGTCGTCGAGTGCCATCGGGCGGGCTCCCCTTGTGCATGGGTGAACGGTAGGATGCGCCGCCATGATAGTGCCCTGTATCCTGCGGGCAACTCCGACCCTCCCCAACCGCGGAACCGCCATGTCAGCCACGTCCTGGACCCTGGATGATGCGCGCCGTACCTACGGCATCGATCACTGGAACGGGGACTTCTTCGAGATCAATGCGTCCGGGCATGTCTGCATGCGCCGGCCGGACTGGCCGGAACACCCCGGCGTGGATCTGCACGCGCTGGCCTGCCGCCTGCGCGAAGAGCACGTGGGCCCGCCGGTGCTGGTGCGCTTTCAGGACGTGCTCGACGGTCGCGTGCGGCGCCTGTCGCGCGCCTTCGCCCGGGCGGCCGAGGAGCTGGATTACCATGGCGACTTCACCGCGATCTATCCGATCAAGGTCAACCAGCAGCGCTCGGTGGTCGAGCGCATCCTCGCCGCCGGCGACCACGCGGATACCGAAGGCCACCGGCCGCAGGTGGGGCTGGAGGCCGGCTCCAAGCCCGAACTGATCGCGGTGCTGGCGCAGTCGCGCCCGGGCTCGGTCATCATCTGCAACGGCTACAAGGACCGCGAATACGTGCGCCTGGCCCTGATCGGGCGGCAGCTCGGCCACCGGGTGTACATCGTGATCGAGAAGCCCTCGGAGCTGGAGGAGGTGATCCGCCAGGCCGAAGCCATGGACATATCGCCGCTGCTGGGGCTGCGGGTGCGCCTGGCGTCCATCGGCAAGGGCAAGTGGCAGAACACCGGTGGCGAGAAGGCCAAGTTCGGCCTGTCCGCGGCGGACGTGCTGGCGATCCTCGAGCGCCTGCGCGGGCTCGACTGGCTGGACCGCCTGCAGCTGCTGCATTTCCACATGGGGTCGCAGATCGCCAATATCCGCGACATCCAGAACGGCATGGGCGAGGCGGCCAGTTACTTCGCCGCGCTGCACGAGGCCGGGGCCGGCATCCGCGTGGTGGACGTGGGCGGCGGCCTCGGCATCGACTACGAGGGCTCGCGTTCGCGCAACGAATGCTCCATCAACTACTCGGTGGAGGAATACGCCCTCAATATCCTGCGCCCGCTCAGCCGTATCTGCCACGAGCACGACCTGCCGATGCCCGAGGTGTTCAGCGAATCCGGCCGCGCGCTGACCGCGCATCACGCGGTGCTGATCACCAACGTGATCGACTGCGAGCCGGCCCCCGGGGACGGCCCCGTGCCGCCGCCGGCCGCCGACGAGCCGCCCGAGATCGCGATCCTGCGGGCGCTGCTGGAGGACAGCGCGCGTCCGCCGTCCGAGGTCTTCCACGACGCCGCCTGGCATCTGGCCGAGGTGCAGGCGCAGTTCGCCCGCGGCATGCTGTCGCTGGCCGACCGCGCCCGCGCCGAGGCGCTGTACTTCGCCCTGTGCCAGCGACTGCTGGCAGACCCGGACGCCCTGCCGGCCGAGATCCATGCCGAACTGACCGACAAGCTGGCGGACAAGGTCTTCTGCAACTTCTCCGTGTTCCAGTCCATCCCCGACACCTGGGCGATCGACCAGATCTTCCCCATCATGCCGCTGCACCGGCTGGAGCAGGCGCCCACGCGCCGCGCGGTGCTGCAGGACCTGACCTGCGACTCCGACGGCCACGTGGAGTACTACGTGGAGCGCGAAGGCACCCACACCACGCTGGCCCTGCACGAGTGGGAACCCGCGCGGCCGTATTATCTGGGCATCTTCCTGGTGGGGGCTTACCAGGAGATCCTGGGTGATCTGCACAACCTGTTCGGGGATACCGATACGGTCAATGTCGAGCTCACCGCCGACGGCGGCTACCGCCTGGTCGACCCCGAACGCGGCGACACCGTGGACGAACTGCTGTCCTACGTGCATTTCGCCCCCGACGACCTGCGCCGCGCGTTCCGCGCCCGCATCGACGCCGCCGGCCTGCGCGGCGAGGCGGCCGGGCGGCTGCTGGCGGAACTGGAACACGGCCTGACCGGCTACACCTATCTGGAGGACTGAAATGCAGTGCTACGTCTATCGCGCCACGCGGCGCGCCGACACCTATGTCTACCTGCCGGAGAAGGACGAATTCTCCGATCTGCCCGACACCCTGATGAAGGCCCTCGGCAGCCTCGAATTCGCGCTGGAGTTCGAGCTGACCCCCGACCGTACCCTGGCGCAGGAAGACCCGCAGAAGGTCCTCGCCAACCTGCAGGACCAGGGCTTCCACCTGCAGGTCCCGCCGCGGGAAGACAAGCTCGACCCGTGGCAGGGCGGGGCGTCGGGCTGATCGGAGTGGGCGCTTACCAGAGGCAGCGGATCGGGAATGTCTGCAGGGCCGGGTCCGCGGTGACCAGGGGGACCTGTTCCAGTTCGGCCTGAGCCGCGAGGACCCGGTCGAACGGGTCCCGGTGTTCCTGGGGGTAGGACCCGGCATGGATGGCCTGTCGGTAATTCACGGCCAGATGGGAGAACCCGTCGGCGGTAATCAGCTCATCGAAGTCGCGGAGCACCTCCGCTCCGATCGCGAGCTTGCCCAGGCGGTACTTGGTCGCGATCTCCCAGGCGCTGGCCGCACTCACCAGCACCGTGTGTGTTTCGTCCTGAATGGTATTTCTGGCAGTGGTGGAGAGTTTCGGGTCGTCGGTCATCCACCACAAAAGGGCGTGCGTATCCAGCAGGACTCGCATCACTCTTCCCATGCGCGAAGTTCTTCCTCGGGCAGGGGCTCGAAGAAGGATTCCTCCACACGGCCCTGAACCCTGCCGGGCTGCCGTTTCTGCGGTGTGCCCTCCAGCGGGACCAGCCGTGCATAGGGGCGCCCGGCGCGCGACAGGATGATCTCCTCGCCGTCGTGTGCCCTTTTCAGCAGACGTGATAAATGAGTTTTCGCTTCATGCACGTTCACGGTGGTGGTCATCAAGGCACCTGTACAGCTTGGTCACCTGGTTAGTCTATGCGAGGGACGCTGTCGCGACAACGAAAGCCAAGCACTACTCAGTATAAATCTGTATAGTGACGGCCCTTTTGCCAGTACCCAGAGTTCGTATTCCATGACCGAGAAGCTTCGCAACATCGCCATCATCGCCCACGTCGACCATGGCAAGACCACGCTGGTCGACCAGCTCCTGCGCCAGTCCGGCACCCTCGACGAACGTGGCGACCACGGCGAGCGGGTCATGGATTCCAACGCGCTGGAGCAGGAACGCGGGATCACCATCCTGTCGAAGAACACCGCCATCAAGTGGCAGGACTACCGCATCAACATCGTCGACACCCCCGGGCACGCCGACTTCGGCGGCGAGGTCGAGCGCGTGCTGTCGATGGTCGACTCCGTGCTGCTGCTGGTGGACGCGGTGGACGGCCCCATGCCGCAGACCCGCTTCGTGACCCAGAAGGCCTTCGCGATGGGCTTCAAGCCGATCGTGGTGGTCAACAAGGTCGACCGCCCGGGGGCGCGTCCGGACTGGGCCGTGGATCAGGTCTTCGACCTGTTCGACCGCCTCGGCGCCAGCGACGAGCAGCTGGACTTCCCCATCGTCTACGCCTCGGCGCTCAACGGCTTCGCCGGCATGGACTCGGACGTGACCGAAGGCGACATGACCTGCCTGCTGGAGACCATCGTCGAGCACGTGTCGCCGCCGGACGTGGACGCCGACGGCCCGTTCCAGATGCAGGTCTCCTCGCTGGACTACAACTCCTATCAGGGCCTGATCGGCGTCGGCCGGGTGAAGCGCGGGCGTATCACCCCGAACACCCAGGTCAAGGTGATCGATCGCGAGGGCGGCGTGCGCAACGGCCGCATGCTGCAGATCATGGGCTTCCACGGGCTGGACCGGGTGGATGTCAGCGAGGCCAACGCCGGCGACATCATCACCTTCACCGGCATGGACAAGCTGTTCATCTCCGACACCCTGTGCGACCCGAGCAATGTCGAGGCCCTGCCGGCCCTGACCGTGGACGAGCCCACGGTCAGCATGACCTTCCAGGTGAACACCTCCCCGCTGGCCGGCAAGGAGGGCAAGTACGTCACCTCCCGCGTGATCCGCGAGCGCCTGGACGAGGAGCTCAAGCACAACGTCGCCCTGCGCGTGGAAGATACCGAGGACCCCGACAAGTTCCGCGTCTCCGGCCGTGGCGAGCTGCACCTGGGGATCCTCATCGAGAACATGCGCCGCGAGGGCTACGAGCTGGGCGTCTCGCGCCCCGAGGTGGTCATCCGCGAGGTGGATGGCGTGAAGCAGGAGCCCTACGAGACCGTGACCGTGGACATCGAGGAAGAGCACCAGGGCACGGTGATGGAGAAGCTGGGCGAACGCCGCGGCGAACTCACCAACATGATGCCGGACGGCAAGGGCCGGGTGCGCCTGGACTACACCATCCCCTCGCGCGGGCTGATCGGCTTTCAGACCGAGTTCATGACCGCGACCTCGGGCACCGGCATCCTGCACCACGTGTTCGACCACTACGGGCCGTTGTCCACGACGGGTTCGGTGGCCTCGCGCCAGAACGGCGTACTGATCGCCAACGGTCCCGGCAAGGCCATCGGCTTCGCCCTGTTCAACCTGCAGGACCGCGGCAAGCTGTTCATCGGCCCCGGCGAGGAGGTCTACGAGGGCATGGTCATCGGCCTGCACGCGCGTGAGAACGACCTGGTCGTGAACGCCCTCAAAGCCAAGCAGCTCACCAACGTGCGCGCGGCCGGCACCGACGAGAACATCCAGCTGACCCCGCCGGTGCGCATGACGCTGGAGCAGGCGATCGAGTTCATCGATGACGACGAACTCGTCGAGGTGACCCCGAGCGCCATCCGCATCCGCAAGAAGCTCCTGCTGGAGCACGAGCGCAAAAAGGCCTCGCGCGCCGCCGCCAACGCCTGACGCCCGTCCCCGCCCCGGCGCCCGCCGGGGCGGAATTCCAGATAATACGGTTGTCGACCTTCGCATAACCGTGGATCAGCAGGTTTCGCAGATCCACGGCCGCCCTCAATTTCGGGATCTGTCGAGCCACGTCGGGATTCGCTTTTTCCAGCTGGCCCAGCGCCTCGCCCAAGAATGTTGCTCAACTCGCTGCGCAGAGCGAGAAATTGCTCCAGAGAGCATTCGGTCTGGTCCGGACTGAATTCCACCAGGAAGTCCACGTCCGAACATTGAGCGTCGAAATCATCCCCACGGGCTGCAGACCCGAAAACGTCCAGCCGCGATACGCCGAAGTCGCGACATACCGATTCGAGCGCTTTACGATGTTGCTGGATCAATGGATGCATGCCCGAGCCTCCTGTCCTCCTACGATACGACAGTCACGCCCGGGGCGCAGCCACAAGGCGTTGCCCGCCCGAACGCATATGCTGCCGCAGTGCGGGACTCCCCACTGCCAGACCGGCTGGGACCTCACGCCATGTTGAGGTGTTACTGCGGTTCGGCCGGGTCCTCGGCGTCCATGCGGGCGAGCATGCGCATGCCGCCGGCCATGCAGGTCAGTGCCGAGTGGGTGGCTTCGTCGAATGTGGCCGGGGCGTTCTGCAGCACGTCGGCCGGAGGAAGGTGCCAGTATTTCGGACGGCAGCCGGGCGGGCGACCGGCCGGCATGGCCTCCGCGGCCTCGGCGTCCACCGCCACCAGCAGGTCCGCCCAATCCAGGTCCTCGCGCGCGAGTTCGCCCATGGCCGGGCGCGGGCGAACCTCCAGCCATTTGGCCACGTCCCCGTCCTGCGCGGCCAGCTCGGCCACGCGATCGGCGCGGCCGTCATCCCCGGCGGCGGCCACCAGCAGACGCGCGCGGCGCTTAAACATCTCCGCGCCCCTGCGGGTTCATTTGGCGGTGGCCCGCGCGGGGCCGCAGGATGCCGGGATCATCATTCATCGCGGAGAACCTCTGATGGCCGAATTCGACTGGTCGCAGTATGCCCTGAGCGAGCTGAAGCTGGTGTACACGACACTGCATGCCCAGCTGACCCTGCAGCCGGAGCTGATGGACTCGCAACTGATGGAAGACCTGCAGGCCCACCTGCAGCAGGCAGCGAAGGCCGACGGCGTGGACGCCTCCACCCACTCCCAGTGGGCCGCCTGGCTCAACGATCGCTGACGGGGAATTGCTCAAGCTGTATGACCAGTTCGGGCAAAAAAAACCAGGTCGTTGTGCACGAACGCGTCGTGATCCATGCCTTCGGTGTAGGCGAGCGCCTTGCGGGCGAAGCGCAACATGTCATCGAGATAGAAATGCCATGCCCGAGAGGGTGACGATTCAGACATGAATGGCCTCGCGTTCCACATACGGCCGTAGTTCGGGGCGCAAGGCTCGTACGGTTACCAGGTCTACGGGGCGTCCGAGCAGGTCCTCGAGGTAGAACTGCAGCCCGAAATACTGTTGTGCCGACGCTGGATCGGGGAAATCGACGAGGATGTCGATGTCGCTTTCATGGTCGGCTTCGTTTCGGGCGAGCGAGCCAAACAGCGCGAGCTCTCGTACGCCAAACTCGCGGATCAGTATGGCGCGATGCGCCCGGAGTGTCGCCAGGACACGGTGACGTTCGAGCGGCGATGATGCGGGGGGCTGTCCCGCAAGCGTTGTACCGGTCGCATGAGGCGGCATCATCCCGCTCCCCGTGTTCAGGCGTCGCCGGCGGTGGCCTTGCGGTGCTCGGCGGCGAAGTCGAGCATGCGCTGCGTCGCGGTCAGGGCCTTCAGACGGGCGTCCTCGTCGATGAAAATCTCGTTGGTGGCCGGCTCGGCGGTGTCTTCCAGTGTATTGGCCAGCGAGACCAGATCGTTCATCGCCATCCACGGGCAGTGGGCACAGCTGGTGCAGGTCGCGCTCTCGCCGCCGGTGGGGGCCTCGATCAGGGTCTTGTCCGGGGCCGCCTCGCGCATCTTGTAGAAGATGCCCTTGTCGGTGGCCACGATGAATTCCGGCTCGTCGCGGTCTTTCACCGCGGCGATCAGCTGGCTTGTGGAGCCCACCACGTCGGCCTGATGGATCACCTCGCGCGGCGATTCCGGGTGCACCAGCACGGCCGCGTCCGGATGGCGGCTGCGCAGGTCCTCCAGCGCCCACGAGCGGAACTCGTCGTGCACCACGCAGGACCCGTCCCACAGCACCATGTCCGCGCCAGTGGTGCGGCGGATGTAGTCGCCCAGGTGCTTGTCGGGCGCCCACAGGATCTTCTTCCCCTGATCGCGCAGGTGTTCCACCAGCGGCACCGCGATGCTGGAGGTGACCACGTAGTCGGCCTGCGCCTTCACGTCCACCGAGGTGTTCGAATACACCACCACGGTGTGGTCCGGGTGCTGCGCGCGGAATTTCGCGAACTCGTCCGCCGGGCAGCCCAGGTCCAGCGAGCACTCGGCCTCCAGCGTGGGCATCAGCACGCGTTTCTCCGGGCTGAGGATCTTGGCCGTCTCGCCCATGAAGCGCACCCCCGCCACGACCAGCGTGCTCGCCGGGTGCTCCTTGCCGAAACGCGCCATCTCCAGCGAATCCGCCACGCAGCCGCCGGTCTCGTCGGCCAGGCGCTGCAGCGATTCGTCCACGTAGTAGTGCGCCACCAGCACCGCGTCGCGCTCGCGCAGCAGGCGCTTGATGCGGTCCACCAGCTCCGCGCGCTCGGCCTCGCCGAGGTGGTGCAGCCCGGCGGTCACGTGCGCCGTGGACGGCACGTGGAACAGCGGTTTTTCGGCCACCGGTGCGGTCATGGGAATCCTCGCCGTTATTACAGTCTGCTTATAATACGACAGCCTCCTTTCCGGTGTCGTTCGGCCCTGCCATGACCGAGCTTGAGCAACAGTACCGACAATTGTCCTTCGACCAGCGCATGGAGATGGCGCTGGCCGCCGACCTGGAGCCGTGCTGGCGCCCGTTCCTGGTGCGCGACCAGCATGCCCAGGTCAAGGCGTATTTCTCCCGCCGTCTCGATCTGCAGCCCGACGAAGTCGCCCTGCTGCTGGCGGACCCCAACCAGACCGTGCGCCTGAACTGCGCCAAGCGGCCCGACCTCACGCCGGAGCAGGTGGCCGCCTGCGTGAACGACCGCGACCCCAACCTGCGCTATTTCGTGGCCCGCAACCCGCTGCTGAGCGAAGACCAGCGGGAACAACTGATGGACGACGAGGACGAACTGGTACGCATTGCCGTGCGCAAGGGCCCCAAACAGCGCGGCACCCGCGCCCGACCCGGCCAGGCCGAGATGATCCGTTGACCGATACCCAGCCCGAAAAACCCGAACGCCCGAAACCCACCGCGCGCCGCCGTGCGCTCGGCTGGGGCATCCAGATCGCCATCGCGCTGGCCATCTTCCTGCTGGTGCGCGCCTGGATGGCCCGCGACATGGTGGAAGGCCCGGCCCCCGAGTTCGAGGCCGAACTGCTCGACGGCTCGCCCGTGGCCCTGTCCGACTACGTGGGCGACGAACCCGTGCTGCTGCATTTCTGGGCCACGTGGTGTCCCATCTGCCGGCTGGAGGAAGGCGAGATCGTGCGCCTGTCGGACAGCCATCCGGTGCTGACCGTCGCCATGCAGTCCGGCGAGCCGCAGGAGGTCATCGACCACCTGAACGAGAACGAGCGCGAACTGGCCACCATCAACGACCCGCAGGGCCAGCTCGCCGCCCGCTACGGTGTCCAGGGCGTCCCCGCCAGCTTCATCATCAACACCGACGGCGACGTCGTCTTTCGCAAGCAGGGCTACGCCCCGCCGCTGGAACTGCGTTTCCGCCTCTGGCTCGCCCGCTGGCTCTGATGGTGCAGCCCCGGGTCGCCTGCACCAACGGCAGCTCATGGGGCGCGGGCAATGGGGTTTGGGCAGTACAGGCCCAAGGGTTACACTGAAAAGTGTAACTCCGGGAGGCAAAGATGGAAGCCACCACCAAAGACATGCGGCTCCACAGCCGCGAACTCCTCGCCGCGATCGATCGTGGAGAGGAGATCGTGATCACCTATCATGGCCGGAAGCGGGCCCGTCTTGTGCCCTTCACCCTCCGCGAGGAAAACGGGCGAGAAGAGAGGACTCGCAATCCGTTGTTCGGACTCTGGAGTGACCGGACCGGATCGGTAGACGACCAGGTTCGGCGGATGCGCCAACCGAGGGCGTTCGACTGATGCTGGTGGACACGGACGTCCTGATCTGGAACCTGCGCGGGAACCGGAAAGCGGGGGACTGGCTCGACAGTTCGCCCGGGTTCACGGTGTCTGCCGTTACCTACATGGAGCTGGTTCAGGGCCTGCGGAACCAGGCCGAATTCCGGATGCTTCGGCAGGCCATGAGCTACTGGGATGCCACAATTCATCCCGTCAGCGAAGCGATTTCGACTCGTGCCACCTTCCTGGTCGAGACGTATGCGCTCAGCCACAACATGCAAATGGCCGATGCCCTGGTTGCCGCAACGGCCACCCAGCTTGGCCAGCCCCTGGTCACGGCCAACGATCGCCACTACCGCCACATCGAAGGCCTCGAAATCCACCTGTTCCGACCGGAATAAGGTCTCACTCATGCCGTCTTCGGCCAGAGGACGGGCCCCGCGGCCCGGGGGCGCCTTGTGGGGGCGCAGCCCCCTGCGCGATGCGGTGCGGGGATGGCCCCGATCGGCCAGAGGGCTGGCCTCCTACGGGCCGGCGTTCCCCCCCGTAGGAGCGCAGCCCCCTGCGCGATGCGGCGCTTCGTACAAGCCGCGGGGCTAGCCCTCCAGCTCCCGCAGCACGCGAAAGCCCAGGTTGGTGTCCATCTCGTCCACGTTGCGGCGCCGGCGCGCGGCGCTGCGCGTGAGCACCGCCGGGTCGAACCACGAGCCGCCCTTGGTCACCAGCCACTCGTTGTCCGGCTCCGGCCCGTAGATCCCGTCGCGCGGCAGGCTGGCGTGGCCGTCGTGCCACGGCGTCGCAGTGAACTCCTGCACGTTCCCGTGCATGTCGTACAGCCCCCACAGGTTCGGCTGAAAACTGCCCACATCCAGCGGCCGGTTCAGCGGAAAGCACGCCGGGATATACCACTTGCGCCGCTGGCGTCGCTCCTCGTACGGGAACAGCGAATTGAAATGCACGTCGCGGCAGCCCACCACCTCGCCGAACGCGAACGGCGTGGTCGTCCCCGCGCGGCAGGCATGCTCCCACTCGGCCTCGGTCGGCAGGCGGTAACGCTGCCCGGTCTCCTCGCTCAGCCACTCCAGATACTTGCGCACTCCCGCCGGCTTGATGTTGAACATCGGCGTGCGCGGCGTCTTCGGCCGCACCAGCCAGTCCCAGCGCTCGTGGCCGGTGGCCTCCTCGAAGGCCAGCCACTCCTCCAGCGTGACCGTAAAACGCCCCAGCGCGAACGGCCGCTCCAGCGTCACAAGCCGCCGCGGGCCCTCGTGCTCCTGGCGCCCGAACTCCTGCGCATCGGAACCGATCTCCAGCTCCCCCGGCGGGATCACCACCAGCTCCGGCGTGGGCGCGCCCGACCGGGCCTCGTCGCGGAAAACCGTGTCCCGGCGCGCCTCCCGCGCGGCCTGCTGCTGCAGCTCCAGCAACTGCGCCTGATCCATTTGCTGCACGTTCTTCGCCATCAGGTCCTGACTCCTCTGCTTGCATCCTGTGTTCCGCCGGACAAGAATCGGGGCCGGTCCATGGCTCAGGGAGGATGCCATGAAAGGGACACAGGGAATCGGTGTCGTCGAATTGCTGATCGTGATCGTGGTGCTGGCCATATTGACCGGCATCACTGCTTCCGGGTTTCAGGGAACCCTGGATCGGCGTCGTGCGGAAGGCGAGGCCCAGGATCTGTGGTCGGCGCTCAACCGGGCACGAACCGAAGCCATCATGCGGGATACGCGCGTGACGCTGTGCCCGGTGAATGATGCCGGCCAGTGCGCTGCGGATGCCTCATGGGAGAACGGCTGGCGAATGTTCGAGGACCCGATGGCCCAGGGGTATCCAGCGGAGGATGCCGCGTGGATCGACGGGCGCGGGGTGTCCACGGTCGACATTCGCCCGAACACGCCGGTCGATGCGTACGTCTCGTACACGTCGCGGGGTGTTCCGCGTCGACTCACCGGTGCCCTGCAGATGGGCTCCTTCCGGATCTGCGGGGAGGCCGTGGCCTATCGGCTGGTGATGACCAGCGTCGGCCGGGTGAGGCTGGAGGAAATCGCCGAGTGTCCATTGGCAGATCCGGGCTAGCTTCCGGGTCTGCCCTTCGGAGTTTACCAGCAATCTTCGGGGGTTCGTTCCTGCCCGTCCGAACCCAGTTCAAGCACGATTGGATTGCAGCTGGAGTCGCGGTCCTGAGAGCCCTGTGGCGTAGCTGTGGCCCGGAACCCTGTAGCGTCAGCCTCCGTGATCGTCACACGATAGTGGCCGTCGGCCGAGTCCACGGTATCGGCATCCCACCCCTGGAGTTCACTGAGATCTCCGGCGTACTCCGGATTGTTGCCCCGATAGCGCTCCTGCGCCATGTGGATGCGCGTCAGAGAGTCGTGTGCATCGGCCCGCTTGGATTTCTGCACGTGGTTGAGGTAGCTCGGGTAGGCAATCGCCGCGATGATGGCGATGACCGCTACCACGATCATCAGTTCGATAAGCGTGAAACCCTTGATTCGCATCGCCGTTCCCTCGTGCCGGAAATGAGTGCCGATGGTGCGGATTACAGCACATTCGCCGCTTGCTGGCACGGCACCCCACCCGAACGGTCATTCACGGGTGCCAGGCGGTAGGCGCGCGGGGTCAGATTGCCCCGCAGGGTTTGCTACCTTATAGACAAGCGTTCAGACCACCACGCAAGGCGGATCAACATGCGCAACCGGCGTCGACAGACCGGATTTACCCTGATCGAGCTCATGGTCACGCTGGCCGTGCTCGTCATCCTCGTTTCGCTCGCCTCTCCCATCATGAACATGCTCGAGCAGCGCAAGGTTGTAGGCGCGGCCGAAGGGGTATTCGAGGAGATTCAGTTCATCCGCAGCGAGGCCATCATGCAGGGGCGAGAGCTGCATCTTCGGGTCCAGGCCGACAGTGGGGGAGACGACTGGTGCATCGGTATCAGCAACAACGCCGGCTGTGACTGTTCCGTGGAAGATTCGAACGCTACGGACGCCTGCCTGCTGGATGTCGCCGTCGACGACGAATCCGGAGCCACGCAGCAGGTCCTCCGCCGCTTCACCCACGACGACTTCGCCGACGTCTCCATGGAGATCAACGGGAACGGCGATACGGAGCTTGATCTGGCGTTTGACGGGGTTCGGGGCATTCCGTCTCCCCGCCCCGATCCATTCGAGCAGTTCCGTTTCGAGTCTTCGCCCAACAATTTCGAACTGGGCGTGGAGATCAACGCCATCGGCCGGCCCAGCATCTGTGCCAGTGGCCGGGCCACCGGAAGGTACCAGACCGCATGCGAGGTGAACCCGTGAACATGAACCAGCCGAGCAGGAGCCGCCCGGTGCACGCCCGGTGGCGCAGCAGGATTCGCGGTGTCACGCTGGTCGAGCTGATGGTCGGCATCCTGGTCGGCATGCTCGTGGTCGCCGGCGTGATCGCCCTGTACCTGAATGTTCTGCGCGGTGCGGGGTTTGTGGTCCAGGAGGCCCGGGTCACGCAGGAATCCCGCATCGCCATGGACTTCATGATCAACGACGTCCGCCGCGCCGGCTTTTCGCATCGTGATCGGGCCAGTGGCCTCAGCAATCCGTTCACTGAAGATGATCGCAACATCACGATCCATGATTACGATAGCGGCACGCGGAACTGCATTCTGCTGAGCTACGACCCCACCTTCAGCTACGACGCCTCCAGCGCGGACCATGACCCCCTGGAAAGCGATCTCTCCGATCTCGACACCGAGGGCGTTCAGTACGTATTCGGGTACCGCCTCGATGATGGCGAACTGCAGATGCTGACCGGTGGTCTGGAACAGACTGACCTGGGGTGCGACGGCGGTGACTGGGCCAGCCTCACCGACCCCGGAAGCACCAACGTCACGGACCTGTCCTTCAGTACCGAGGGCTCCAGCTGCCTCAATCTCTCCGTTAATCGCAACGATGACGACTATGATGATGACGACGAGAAGTGGGTGAATGGCAACGCAGACTCGGCGGCGCATTGTGCCGACGACGAGGCCGACGGCGGGTATGACGGCGAATGGGAAGGAGACGCGGGTGACGACAACAACTTTGTGGAAACCCGCCGTATCAACATAACGCTCACAGCCCGGGACCGGTCGGATTCCGGCACGAACGTCAATCTTCAGGAAACGGTTCGCGTGCGCAATAACCGTATCTTCGTGCGACAGGTACCTTAACCATGACATACCGGACTCTGCACAACCGTCCTTCGCGTCAGCGCGGCGTCGCAACCCTGCTGGTGGCGCTGGTCATCATGGTTGCACTGACCCTGCTGGTGTTCTTTTCGGCCCGCACGGCCCTGCAGGAAGAGCGCATGGCCGCCAACGAGGTCCGCATGAAGCAGACCGCCAGCGCCGCTCAGGCCGGAGTGGAGTCCGCGATCTCCTACCTCAAGGAAGGTGGAACGGACACGACTCACCAGGGCACGAAGACCGCGTCCGACGGCACCGTCTATCATTTTGCCTTCGTTCCTCGGGACGAACTGGACAAGCTGCCCGATTGTCCCGCGGACCCGAATGATTTCGGTACTGAAGCGGCCAACGTCGGGACCCCCGACGACGATAATGGCGGCCTGCGCCGCACCGGCATCTGGTCCTGTGGCTGGAGCGATGATCGCAACGCTCGTAAAGGAATCGCCACCGCGAGTTCCGGGGCGCCTTCGCTTGCCGACCCGCCCACCAACCCGCTGACCAGCCGTGGCGGGGTCGATACCAACGGGGCCGCTCGGGTCTTCAATGCGTTCAATAACCTCACGATTTGGTCGGGGTCCGATCTGACGATTACGGGTAACCCCGGCAACACCTACATCGCGAGGGACGACCAGCAAGGTACGGTCGACCCCGAAACTTGGGTGCATGATGCGCCCAATCAGGCATGTGGCGACAACGCCATGTATATCTGCACGACGGATGCCGGAGGGCAGGGGCCGGACGTCGTGGATCAGGACCTTCAGCTCGCCAGCCTTTCGGACGACGAGTTTTTCCGTAACTTCATGGGGCAGGACCCTGCGCGGTATCGCGATACTGTCCCCACCATGCTGGACCCGGATATGGGTGACATCGATGGGGCGGAGAACGAGGTCATCTGGTTCTCTGAAGATGCGGACCTCGACGGTAATGTGGGAACCCGCGAAAACCCGGTCGTGATCGTTGTGGATGGGGACGCAGACCTGACCGGCAACTTTGAAATGTACGGGGTTTTGTACGTTCGCGAGGACCTGCGCGCCAATGGCACGCCGCGTGTCTTCGGCTCAACGGTTGTCCAGGGGGATTCCACCGACGTGGGCGGTACCCCGCATTTCATCTTTGACCCCATCGCGGCGGAAGGAGCCGGTGACCTCGGTGCCCGCTCCGGCGTGGCCGGCGCCTGGCGCGACTGGACTTCCATGGAGGCGCCGTAATGTACCGCCCCGGTTCCTCACAAATCTTCAGCAAGACCGCGGCCCACGGGAGGCTCGCCATGAACAAGACCTACAGTTTGCGCGCTCGTACAGCGGGTTTGACGCTGATCGAAGCCCTGGTGGCCCTCGTCATTATTTCGGTTGGAGTGCTGGCCATTGCGCGGCTGCAGGGGGACCTGGTGGCCAATACCAGTACCTCCAAGGCCCGCGCCGAAGCCGTGCAGCTTGCGGAAAGCGAGATCGAGCGCCTGCGCAGTTTCTCCACCTACGAGGATTTTGCCGCCGCGGTTGACGAATATGATGGCGACTGGACGGAGATGGGCCAGAACGCCGAGTACACCCTGAGCATCGACCTCAACAAGACCGAGGTGGGCTCGGTTATCCGTACCATCGAGCCCGAGATTACGGTCGAGTGGCAGGATCGGCGGGATGAGTCGCAATCGGTCACTCTGAGCACCTTCGTGGTCTGGGATGACCCCCGCATCAGCTTCGCTGCCACTGAGTCCGAAGAAGGCAATGGGGGCGGTAGCCTGGTGGATCGCCCCACGGGAGCGGGCCGCATGGGCGGTGACGAGGTCCTGGACGTCGATGATCCGGATGTCGAAAAGGTCGACCGCGGCGAAGACGAGGGTCTTGTGGAAGACGGGACCGACATCCTGATGGCGGACGACGGTACGGTTCAGCTGGTTCGAGGAGAAGGCGACGAGGCTGAGGTTCTGATGACCATGGAGGGTTCAGGTAGTTGTCAGGTCACGCCTGATTGTATCCCGCAGCGGTTCAGCACCATTCGCGGGCGCGTCTATTTTGACAATGACCATGATCTGGGTACCGGCAACAACGATGTGGATCCGAATGAGACCCGAGTGGTCTCTTCCGACGCTGCGTTCTGTACGCGTTTCGTGCTGGACGAAGATGATGAAGTGCTGGAAACCTTCGGTCCGGATGACACCATCGAAGAACACCATCTCGGTGAACAGGACGACGCCCGCTACTTCGACTATCAGTGCTATTTCGCCGAGGGCTGGTACGGCAATATCGGGATTGTCCGGTTTGACGGTATTGCCAATCAGGACCAGGTCTGTGTCGGATCGCCCGCGCACGATCCGAATCCGGATCTCTGGGCCAGCCGGGAGGCCCGCCTGTCGTCGATCCGGCGTTACCGTGGTTTCTACGAGAGCGGAGATCGGGTCCGCGTGGCTGGCATCGGTGTGGATCCGTCATTGAGTATCGAGGAAAGGTACCCGCCCGTGGATCTCCTGGCTCATGATTTTCTGCTGTCTCCCCTGGGGAACAACGCGGACAATGAGGACTGCCAAACCGCGTGGTCCGAGCGGGCCCCCTCTGCTGACGACCGCAGCAGTCCCGACGGCAATCCCGGACGCAATTACTGCCTGCTCGATGCCCTGGATCTGGACCCCAATCTGGGTTATCAGTGCATCGGTGATGATGCGGAGGTCGAAGAAACGCGTACCACCATTGTCAGTGGAGCCATCACGGAAACGAGGCAGGGAGGAGATCACCCCGAACTCGAGTCGCTGACGATGGATGGAGGCGAGATCACCTGTGAGACGGAAGATCTTGGGGGGAACGTACCCGGTGACATCGGCTATGTCTGCGAAATCGAACGTAGCGCCGGACAGGAGGCGGCCTCAACCTGGGAGGGGACCATGGAGGTTAACCTTGGTGAAGGCTTCGTCTGTGACGCCTTCGAGCACAGTGACAACCTTGGTGATGGTTCGATCGAACTGGAAGGAAATGTCTTCGATTTCGAAGATATTTCGGAGTTCGGCGAGGTGACCCTGGATTTTGAAATCGCTGGCGACGGAGTCGATTGCGAAGGAGTCGATAACTAACCCTGTGCGGGTTCATTGATTCGGGCCCGTGGTGTGCCCATGAAGTTCAGCAAGGTGTGCTTCGTACAGTTCCCAGATCCGCGGGGCAATCGCCCCGCGTGATCCGGGGAAGGTGAGGCGGTCGGGGGCGAAGTCGGTCAGGTATTCGATCTCGGTGCAGCGCAGTTCGTCGGCGATCACGTTGAAGATAAGCAGCTGGGTCCCGCGTTCGGCGAGCGGGACCAGGGCACCGATCACGCCGGTGTCATTCAGCCCGGGTTCGCCCCGGGCGTCTCCTTCCTCGGCCGGCGGGCGCACCAGCGTGCCCAGCAGTTCCTGGAACGCCTGGTCGCAGGCGTAGCAAACCTCCGGGGCCCGCAGTCCCTGTACCCGTTCGCAGGCCGCGCGGATGTCGTCGTCCGGCAGCATGGTGCGTTCGGGCGGCAGGGTCACGCGGTTGGCGCTGCCGTTGGGCAGCAGTCGCGGCACCGACTCGCGGCAGGAGGGACAGTGCCAGGTGGCTACGCGCAGATTCGCGATCAGATTCCAGGAAAGGCGTATTTGGTAAGTGTTGCGGCGTTGGTGACGCGCTCACTCCCGATGACGAGCAACTGTGTGTAAAATTGGCTGAGCTAGGTAGAGAGGCGATGCGAAACATGGAAGCAAGCAAGACTCCCAAAGCGCAGGCACACGACCTGATCGACGAACTTCCGGACAACGCCAGTTGGGAGGACGTCGTGTATCGCCTGGAGCTGCATGCGTCCATCGAACGCGGACTGGCCGATAGTGAGGGCGGGCGTGTGATGCCGCAGGTGGAGGTGGAGCGGCGGTTCGGCCTGCGGCGGTGAGCGCGGTTCACTGGACGGATGAGGCGCTTGCGTGCCTTGAGGAGCTGCATGCGCACATCGGCTCCGTGGATCCGGCAGCGGCCGCCCGGATGATCGAGCGCCTCCTTGCTCGTACTCGTCAATTACCCGACCATCCGCTGAGTGGTCGAACCGTTCCCGATTATCGTCGCGCCGACTTGCGCGAGTTGCTCGAGCGCCCTTACCGGATCATTTACCGCGTGTCGCCCGGGCAAATCGAGATCATTACCATCAAGCATTACCGTCAGCGCCTGCCACATCAACCCGAAGCTCTCGCGAGAAGCACCGACGCTAACTGATGTCGCATTCGCCACATTGAAAGTGTCACGTTTGGGGAGGGCTGGCGGGGCGGCCTTGGTCCGCTGTGCTTGAGGTGTTATGAGGGTGAGTCACTGCCTGCATGCAGTTCGGCCAAGTGTCGCTCGTACAGTTCCCAGATCCGCGGGGCGATCGCCCCGCGTGATCCGGGGTAGGTGAGGCGGTCGGGGTCGAAATCGGTCAGGTATTCGATCTCGGTGCAGCGCAGTTCGCCGGCGATCACGTTGAAGATGAGCAGCTGGGTCCCGCGTTCGGCCAGCGGGACCAGGGCACCGACCACGCCGGTGTCGTTCAGCCCGGGTTCGCCCCGGGCGTCGCCTTCCTCGGCCGGCGGGCGCACCAGCGTGCCGAGCAGTTCCTGGAACGCCTGGTCGCAGGCGTAGCACACCTCCGGGGCGCGCAGTCCCTGTACCCGTTCGCAGGCCGCGCGGATGTCGTCGTCCGGCAGCATGGTGCGTTCGGGCGGCAGGGTCACGCGGTTGGCGCTGCCGTTGGGCAGCAGTCGCGGCACGGATTCGCGGCAGGAGGGGCAGTGCCAGGTGGCTACGCGAGGGCCTTCGACGATATTGCTGGGGGGCATGCGGCACCGCTGGTTGCGTACACGTCCGGCGAGTATACGACCCCGCCGCACCCGCCCAAAATCGCGCCGCATCGCACAGGGGACGCGCTCCCACAAGGCGCCCCCGGCCCGCAGGAGGCGAGCCCTCTCGCCGATTTGGGTGTTGGACAGGCCCGATCGGCCAGAGGGCTGGCCTCCTACGGGGAAGGCTTCGGGATGTAGTGAACAGCTGGAAGCCCGTCGAAATCGGCGTCCTGGGTCCAGAGGTCGGCCTGATGGGCGCGCGCGGTGGCGTAGATGATGCTGTCGGCGAGCGGGAGACCATGCTGGTTGCCGAGACTGGCGGCGGACAGGGCCAAGGGGCCCGTGAGTTCGACGAGTTCGCCCTGCTGCATCAATGCGGCCGCCTGCAAGGCTGCCGCCTCGCCTCGTTGCTGGAGTACCCGTTTGAAGACTACGTAGAGGCTGATCGTGGGGACGATCAGTTCTGGCGTGGTCTCGATGGCGTCTGCAAAAACTTCGGCATTGGGGCCGTCGGCAAAGTATTCCAGCCACGCGGACGAATCGACCACGTTCACACGCGATCTCCCTCGCGCCGGACATCAGGGTCAATGCCCTTGAGGAACCCCCGCATCTCGCTCATACGCCGCTCGGGAATCAGTTCGATACGGTCGTCGTACGCAATAATCTGCACCTTCTGGCCTGCACGAAGATGCAGCGCCTCGCGTACCGCCCGGGGGATGACGACCTGATATTTCGGAGAGATGGTGAGGGCTTCCATTTTTAGCACCCCGCTATCTGTCAAGGTAGATGTCGCCTGATGGAGTTCAGGGTTCTTTAACAACTGGCGGCTGTCTCCGGGTTGAGGGTCACCGTCTCTGGCAGACCGAAGTCCCGGATGGGGCCGGACCAACGCTCGGGATGGGCGTCTCGTGCCCGCTCGTATGTGGCTCGGCGGCGTTCCAGGATCCGAGCGGCCTCGCCGTTGTGGCGCTGGGTGGGGGTCACGTAGTTCAGCGCGCTGTGACGATGCTGCTCGTTGTACCAGTGCACGAAGCCGAGCATCCATTCACGAGCCTGTTCGAGAGTGG
>NZ_QKMA01000010.1:0-99110 GCF_003208255.1 Thioalkalivibrio sp. ALE21 | reverse complement strand
CGCAGGGTGAAACCGTGCTCGATGCAGAAGTCGACCATGTCGCCGACCTCAGTATCGTTGATGCCGCCCATCACCACCATGTTGATCTTGATCGGGTCGAGCCCGGCGCGCTTCGCCGCCATCAGCCCGTCGATCACCTTCTCCAGCTTGCCGCCGGTCACGTCCTTGAAGACCTCCGCGCGCAGGGTGTCCAGGCTCACGTTGATGCGCCCGACCCCGCCCGCGGCCAGCGCGTCGGCGTGCTTCGCCAGACGCACCGCATTGGTGGACAGCGAGATGTCGTCGATGCCCGGCAGGGCGTTCAGCCGCGCCGCCAGATCCGGAATGTTGTGGCGCACCAGCGGCTCGCCCCCGGTCAGGCGCACGCGCCGGGTGCCAAGGCGCCCGAAGGCCGCCATCACCCGCTCGATCTCGTCGAAGGTCAGCCAGTGCTCGGGCACTTCGAAATCGCGAAAGCCCTCCGGCATGCAGTAAAAGCAGCGCAGGTCGCAGCGGTCGGTGACCGACACGCGTACGTATTCGATCGTACGGCCAAAGGGATCCACAAGTCCGCGATCGTTCATCGAAGCTCCCGGCCTCGGGCGAGGCGATATGTTTGGCAGGACATATCGTAGGTCATGCGTGTCAGCATGTCGGAAATCGCACAGTTCCGGCGCAAGAATAAATAAATTCTTTCGCGAATAACTCCAGTCTATGCGTGCATAGAAAAGTCTCGTTGGCACCCGGCTCGCCGGGCATCCACAATACGCGGTGGACAACTGAACCGACAGTCAACGAGGTCGCGCCCATGAGTGCCCTGCCCGAATTCGAAGATCACGGCAAGCAGGAGATCAAGTACACCACCTGTTACATGTGTGCCTGTCGCTGTGGCATCAAGGTCACCGTGGAGGACAACAAGGTCCGCTACATCCAGGGGAACCGGCATCATCCGATCAACAAGGGCGTGCTCTGTGCCAAGGGCAACGCCGGGATCATGAAGCAGCAGTCCCCGGCCCGCCTGCACCAGCCGATGCGCCGCAAGCCGGGCACCGAGCGCGGCGCCGGCGAGTTCGAGCCGATCTCCTGGGACGAGGCCATCGATACCCTGTCCGAACGCCTGAAAAAGATCCGCGAGACCGATCCGCGCAAGCTGGCGTTCTTTACCGGCCGTGACCAGATGCAGGCCCTGACCGGCCTGTGGGCGACCCAGTTCGGCACCTACAACTGGGCGGCCCACGGCGGCTTCTGTTCGGTGAACATGGCCGCCGGCGGCCTGTACACCACCGGCTTCGCCTTCTGGGAATTCGGTGATCCCGACTGGGACCGCACCAAGTACCACATGCTGTGGGGCGTGGCCGAGGACCATGCCTCCAACCCGATCAAGATCGGGCTGGAGAAGCTCAAGCGCAACGGCGGCAAGTTCGTGGCCATCAACCCGGTGCGCACCGGCTACCAGGCGATCGCCGACGAATGGGTGGGCATCAAGCCCGGCACCGACGGCCTGTTCGCGCTGTCGATGCTGCACGTACTGCTGAAGAACAGCCAGTTCGACTGGGACTTCCTGGTGCGCTACACCAACGCCACCCAGCTGGTGGTGCAGACCCCGGGGCAGCAGGGCGACGGCCTGATCCTGCGCGACGACAACGGCAACCCGCTGGTCTGGGAGCTGGAGAAGGAAGACTTCGTTGACGGCAGTCAGGTGGACATCAAGCCGGCGCTGTTCGGCGAGTACACCGCGCCCGACGGCCGCCCGGTCAAGACCGTGATGACCCTGCTGGCCGAGCGCTATCTGGATGACGAGTACTCCCCGGAGAACACTGCCGAGATCACCGGCGTGCCGGCCGAGCAGACCGAGCGCCTGGCGCTGGAGATGGCCCACGTCGCGTTCAAGGAGACCATCGAGCTCGATATCGAGTGGACCGACTCCTGGGGCCGCAAGCACGACAAGGTGTTCGGCCGCCCGGTGTCCATGCACGCGATGCGCGGCATTTCCGCGCACTCCAACGGCTTCCAGACATGCCGCGCGATCCACTTCCTGCAGATCATGCTGGGTTCGGTGGACTGCCCCGGCGGTCACCTGGCCAAGCCGCCGTATCCCAAGCACGTCCCGCCGGGCATCAAGCCGGCGAAGGAATGCGCGCCGAACACCCCGCTGAAGAGCCCGCCGCTGGGGTTCCCGACCGCGCCGGAAGACCTGGTCATCGATGACGACGGCAACCCGCTGCGCATCGACAAGGCCTATTCCTGGGATGCGCCGATCTCCAACCACGGCATGATGCACATGGTCGTGACCAACGCGGTCAAGGGTGACCCGTACCCGATCGACACGCTCATCTTCTTCATGGCGAACATGTCGTGGAACTCCACGATGAACACCGCCGAAGTGATGGACATGCTGCGGGCCAAGGACGAGAACGGCGAGTACAAGATCCCGTACCTGGTGGTCTCGGACGCGTTCAACTCCGAGATGGTCAGCTTTGCCGACCTGGTGCTGCCGGATACTACCTATCTGGAACGCTACGACACCATCTCCATGCTCGACCGCCCGATCTCCGAGCCGGCCGCGGCGGCCGACTCCATCCGCCATCCGATTCTCGAGCCGGATCGCGACGTGCGCCCGTGGCAGGAGGTGATGGTCGAGCTGGCCGGCCGCCTGAAGTTCCCGGCATTCACGAAGGACGACGGCAGCCGCAAGTTTGCCGACTACAAGGACTTCATCGTCAACTTCGAGAAGGAGCCGGGCATCGGCTTTCTGTCGGGTTATCGTGGCAAGGATGGCCAGAGCCACCTGCGCGGCGAGCCGAACCCGAAGCAGTGGGAGGCGTACATCGAGAACCAGGGGTTCTTCATGTATCACCTGCCGGAGAGCCAGCAGTTCTACCGCTACGCCAACCAGGAGTATCTGGAGCTGGCGAAGCACGCCGGCTGGGTGGGCAAGACCGACCCGATCACCATCGAGCTCTACTCCGAGACCCAGCAGCGCTTCAAGCTGGCCGGTCAGGGCCTGTATGACGGTCCGCAGCCGACGAAACAGGAGCACAAGGATCGCCTGACCGAGTTCTTCGATCCGCTGCCGATCTGGCACAAGCCGCTGGAGCAGACCCGCATCGACGAGGACGAGTACCCGTTCTACGCGGTCAACCAGCGCCCGATGTTCATGTACCACTCCTGGGATTCGCAAAACGCCTGGCTGCGCCAGATCTGCGCCCAGAACTACCTGTACATGAACCGCCAGAAGGCCGAGTCCATGGGCATCGAGGACCTGTCCTGGGTGTGGCTGGAGTCGCACAACGGCAAGATCCGCGTGCAGGTGAAGCTGATCGAGGGCTGCGAGCCCAATACCGTCTGGACCTGGAACGCGATCGGCAAGCAGAAGGGCGCCTGGGGGCTGAAGGACGACGCCAACGAGTCGCAGAAGGGCTTCCTGATGAATCACCTCATCAGCGAGCTGCTGCCGAAGAAGGGCGACCCGGTGGACGATATCACCAACTCCGACCCGGTCACCGGCCAGGCCGCGTGGTATGACCTGAAGGTCAAGATCACGCCGGCCGAGCCGGAGGAAAGGGGCTCCTGGCCGCAGTTCGACAAGGTCAAGGCCACGCCGGGCATGTCCGAATCGCCGGACCAGCTGCGCTACCACGCGCACAAGCCCGTGCACCTGAACCGCGACATCCGCGACGTGCTGACCCGCGGCTCGCTGGACGACGACAAGAACTGAGCCGGCCCGCCCCGTGGCGGCCCGGCGCCGTCACGGGGCTCGCCCGCACGAACGATCTGAGGGAGTACCAACCATGCGTCTTGGACTCGTAATCGACATGGATACCTGCGTGGGCTGCCATGCCTGCGCGGTGGCCTGCAAGCAGTGGAACACCAGCGGCACCACCGGACCGCTGACCGACTATCAGCCCTACGGGGAAGACCCCAGTGGCGTGTGGTTCAACCGCATTCGCCACTATGAGGTCGGGGACTACCCCAACAACAAGACCGTCAACATCCCGATGTCCTGCATGCACTGCGAGCATGCCGACTGCGTGAACGTCTGCCCGACCGGCGCCTCCTACAAGCGCCCGGAAGACGGCATCGTGCTGGTCGACCAGGACAAGTGCATGGGCTGCAACTACTGCGCCTGGGCCTGCCCCTACGGCGCCCGCGAGCTGGACCGCGAAGACGGCGTGATGAAGAAGTGCACCCTGTGCGTGGACCGCATCTACGACGAGGCCCTGCCGCCGGAAGAGCGCCAGCCGGCCTGCGTGATCACCTGCCCGGCGCATGCGCGCTTCTTCGGTGACTTCGACGACGAAGAATCCGAGGTCAGCCGTCTGGTGCGCGAACGCGGCGGGGTGAAGCAGATGCCCGAGCTGGGCTACAAGCCGGTCAATACGTATCTGCCGCCGCGAGTCACCCGCCCCATTCCCACCGACGATGTGCGTGCCAATACGCTGATCAGCTCGGTGAAGGACTGGGTCAACAAGATGGTGGCGCGCTAAAGCGCCGCACCCGGGGAGAAAACACCATGCATCCTGCACTTTCCGTCATCCTGTTCACGGTCACTTCGGGCGCCGGCTATGGTCTGTTCGTCCTGCTGGTGATCTTCCACCTGGCCGGCATCGGTCCGGCGATGAGCCACGGTGAACTGATCGCCCACGGCGTTGCCGCGCTGGGCCTGATTACCTTCGGCCTGCTCCTTTCCACCGGCCACCTGGCGAACAAGAAGAACGCCTGGCGTTCGTTCATGCGCTTCAAGACCTCCTGGCTCTCGCGCGAGGCGGTGTTTGCCGTGCTGTTCTATCCGTTTGCGCTGGTCTATGGCCTCTGCGTGTTGCTGTTCGGTCCGGAGATCGGCCCGCTGGGCATGGTGGCCGGCCTGGTGGCCGCGATCCTCGCCGTGATCACGCTGTTCTCGACGGGCATGATCTACGGCTGCCTGAAGACCATCCGTCAGTGGAACACCGCACTGACCCCGGCCAACTACATCATGCTGGGCGTGGCCACCGGCGCGGTCGCCTATGCGGCCATTGCCAGCGCCTTTGGCAACGCCACCGCGATGCACGCCGGCGTGGCCATCGTGATGCTGCTGATCGCCGCGGTCCTCAAGGGGATCTACTATTTCTGGATCTCGCGCGTGACCGGCCCGACGATCAACACGGCCACCACCTTCAACCGTGCCACGGTGCGGCTGCTGGATACCGGCCACACCGCCGGTACGTTCCTGACCGACGAGTTTGGTTACGACCCGGGCAAGAACACCACGGACATCCTGAAGATGGCGGTGTTCCTGCTGGGCTTTATCGTCCCCGCGCTGGTGTTCGCGGCGGTGCTGACCGGCGCCCCCGCAGCGATCGGCTGGCTGGCCCTGGTGTCTACCCTGATCGGGGTCGGCATGGAGCGCTGGCTGTTCTTCGCCGAGGCCAAGCACGTGGTCCGCCTGTATCACGGTGCCCAGCACACCTGACCCGACGCGGCCGTAGTGCCGCAGCAAAAGACCCCGCAACCGGGTTCCCGGGTGCGGGGTCTTTTCGTTCAGGGGAACCCGACGCAGATGCCCGTCGGGTCGTTCGGGGATGCCGGGTTACTTGTTCTTGCCGGCCTCGCGCACGTTGTGCACGACCACATAGCCCACCCAGCCGAGGAAGACAACGATGCCGAGCAGGGTCGCAATGGTCAGGATGCCGATCGGGGACTGAAACAGGATTTCGGTAATCATGGCGCTCTCCCTGTGGTATATGCCGCACCTGCTACGAAAATAGACCTGTTCCCCGCGGGGCTGCCATGACCTGTCTCAATCTTTCGGCGGCTCTTCCTCTCTGGCGCTGCCGTTGACGACCACACAGTTGCGTCCCCGGGATTTGGCCGCGTAGAGGGCATCATCGGCCCGCCGCAGCGCATCGTCGGCGCCCCTGTCGTCCGCGCGAAGGATGGTCACCCCGATGCTGGTCGTCACCCCGGTGGTGTTCGGGCGTTCGGGCTGCGGCTCCATCGCCTCCACACGGGCCCGTACGCGCTCCGCGGTGTGCTCGGCGCCTTCCGGCGAGGTGCCGTGGAGGAGGATCGCGAATTCCTCGCCGCCCAGGCGTGCGGCGCGGTCGCCGGCCCGCAGCGCGGATGCGATACAGTCGGCGAACTCGACCAGCACCTGATCGCCGATCTCGTGACCGTAACGGTCGTTGAACCGCTTGAAGTGGTCGATGTCCAGCATCAGCAGGCCGGCGGTGTAGCCCGGTTCCCGGCGCATGCGCGCGTATTCGCGCTCCAGTTCGTCCATGAACAGCCGGCGGTTGGCCAGCCCGGTCAGCGGGTCGGTGCGCGCCAGCGTTTCCAGGCGCTGCTCCATTCGTTTGTGTTCGGTGATGTCCTGGACCACGCCCACCATGCGCCGGGCGTGCTGATCACGGTCGCGCTCGATCACTTGCCCTGCATCCAGCAGCCAGGCCTCGGACCCGGAGGGGTGGCGCACCCGGAATTCCGCGGAATAGCGCAAGGTTTCGCCCGCGAGGTGTCGCTGCAGCGCGGTGTCCCGGCGCTCGCGATCATCCGGATGCAGGACCTGCTCCCACAGCGTTATGGGCCCGATTCCTTCCGCCTCCGCCAGGCCTGTGAGCTCGCCCCAGCGGCGGTCGACATACATCGAATCCTGATCGACCCGCCAGTCCCACAGACCCAGGTGGGCCCCTTCGAGTGCGGCGGCCATGCGCGCCTCCGATTCGCGGACCCGTCCCTCCAGACTCGCGCGGCTGCGGGCATAGCGGATCGCGCGCACCAGGGTGGAGGTCTCGATACGACCCTTGACCAGGTAGTCCGCCGCCCCGGCCTCCAGTGTCCTGAGAGCGAAATCCTCGTCGTCGTAACCGGTCAGCACGATGATCGGCGTCTCCCGGAACCACTCGCGTGCGGCGCGTACGGTGTACAGCCCGGTGCTGTCAGGCAGTGACAGGTCGAGCAGAACGACGGCGGGCGACACCTTGTCCAGGACCTGCGGCACCGCCGACAAACGGTCGACCCAGGTGACGTCGAAGCGATCGCGGGCGGAGCCCCGCAGGCCGAAGCGCACCAGGTCGGCGTCTCCCGGCTCGTCTTCCACCAGTAGCACCGGCACGCCCTCCCTGCGGGTGTCCTCCGGGGCCGTTGCATGGTCTCCGCCTTTCCGGGGCGCTTCCGGCGAGGCGTCGCGACGCTCGGTCGGGGAAGGGGCGGGGGTCGGAGACGGGGCGTGCTCCGCCAGCGGCAGGTTCCAGTCCTGCGCCAGTCGCTGTACCCGGACGCAGAACTGTTCCATGTCCAGCGGCTTGACCATGTAGTCGGCCGCACCGTTTTGCCGGCTGGCGCGGATGTCGCGTTCCAGATCCGAGGTGGACAGGACGACCACCGGGGTCGCGTCCGCCTGATCGGTTTCGCGCAGGCGTTGCAGGAACTCCAGGCCGCCCATGTGCGGCATGTTCAGGTCCAGCAGGATCAGCCCCGGCTGCGGGGCATGGTCGTAGGGCGCCTCACCCGCCAGAAACCGCAGGGCCTCGCGCCCGTCGTTCACGTGATGCAGGCGCGCGGTGACCCCGGCTTCCTCGAAGGCCATGCGCGTCAGGTGGACGTCCGCCGGTTCGTCTTCCACCAGCAGGACGTCGGTGACCGGCTCGGCGTTCTCGCTCATCGGGTGGTCTCCACGGGCCCCTTCATCCGTTCGATTCGTTATCAGTCTGCTCGTCGCCCGGGATCCGGCGGGGTATCCGGAACCAGAAGGTGCTGCCGTGTCCCGGTCCGTCCGATTCGGCGCCGATGCGGCCGCCGTGATGTTCCACGATCCGGCGGCACAGCGCCAGACCGATACCGCTGCCCTCGTATTCGCCGTGACCGTGCAGGCGCGAGAAGACCCGGAACAGTCGATCCTCCTGATCCTGCGGGATGCCAACCCCGTTGTCGCGCACGCGGACCTCCCAGTGGTCGCCATCGATGCGTCCGTCGATGCGGACCTCGGGGCGCGTGTCGCCCGGCACGTACTTCAGCGCATTGTCGATCAGGTTCTGCAGCAGGCGTACCAGCTCGTCCTGGCTGGCGACCAGGCGCGGCCAGTCGCCTTCGACGTCGATGCGCGCGGATGTTTCGGTCACTGCCGGCTGCAGGAACGCCAGAGCGGTGTCCAGGACCTCGCGGGTGTCCAGCGGAGCCATGGGGTCGGTCTTGCGTCCCACTCGGGAGTATTCCAGCAGGCCCACGATCATGCGGTCCATGCGTCGGGCGCCCTCGGTGGCGTAACCGAGGAAACGCTGCTGGTCGGCATCCAGCTGTTCGCCCAGGCTGCGCTCCAGCAGCTGCAGGTAGCTGCTGACCATGCGCAGCGGCTGGCGCAGATCGTGGGATACCCCGTAGGCGAACTGCTCCAGCTCCTCGTTGGAGCGGCGCAGCTCCAGATTCAGCCCTTCCAGGGCCTGTTGCACCCGGTGGCGTTCCAGTACGTTGCCCAGCAGGTCCGCCACGTGCCGCAGGGTCTCGGCGTCCTCCGGCCCCCAGGATGCCGTGCCGTGTACGTCCACTACACCCAGCAGGCCCACGGGGTCGCCGGCGGCCTGTAGCGGAGCGGCCATCATCGCCCGTATGCCCAGAGCCCGCATGAGCTCGTGTTCGGCGGAGGAGCTCTCGCCGGTGTGAGCGTTACCCGGCATTTGCATCAGCTGTCCCTGCTCCATCCGTTGCCGCCAGGCCGGCAGATCGTCCAGGTTCAGCGCCTGCAGTTCATCCTTTTTCCGCGGGATGCCCGGGGCCGCCCATTCGTGGGTGTTGTCCATCAGCGACCCGTTGCGCCGCAGCAGAAGAACCGCGGACCGGCTGGCTCCCAGCAGTTCCCCCAGCACCTCCAGCGATTCCTCGATCGCCCGGTCCACGTCGCGTCGGGTCACCAGACGCGTGGCGATGTCGGAGGTCGCGCGGTCGGCGGCCTGGCGCCGGGCCAGGGCTTCTTCCGTGGCCTTGCGTTCGGTGATGTCGAGCACCGTCCCCAGCATCCACAGAGGCGTGCCCTCGTCGTCGAATTCCACCTCGCCCTGCTGGTAGACCGTGCGGACCTCGCCGTCCGGGCGCAGGATCCGGTGTTCCACCCGGTAGGGCACACCCGGGCCGCTCACCGAGGCATCGAAGGCCGCGCGGACCGTGTCGCGGTCGTCCGGGTGGACCCGTTCCATGAAGGCCGCCTCGGTCGCGCCCCATTGGTCGTGATCCAGACCGAAGATGCGGTAGACCTCCTCCGACCAGCGGATCTCGCCGGAGCGGAAATCGGATATCCAGTTGCCCATGTGGGCGATGCGCTGGGCCTCGGCCAGTTCGTTCTCGCGCTGGCGCAGCTCGGCCTCGACCTCCTTGAGCCGCTGGATATCCACGTGGATGCCTGTCATCCGCCGCGGTCCGCCCTGCGCGTCCCATTCGACGACTCGTCCCCGGCCGAGGGTCCACCGCCAGCCGCCGTTGGCCAGGCGGTAGCGGAATTCGATGGAGAATTTCCCGCCCTCCGCCAGCTGGCGCTGTACTTCCGCTTCCGCCTGGACGAGATCCTCCGGGTGGATCCGGTTGCGCCAGTCCTCGTAGGCCAGCAACCGGCCCTCCCCCGGGTCCTCGCCCAGCATGCGCCAGCACTGATCATCCCAGTGGATCCGGTCTTCCGGGACATCCCATTCCCAGATGCCGAAGCGCGCGGCCTCCTGGGCCAGGCGGAAGCGGGCCTCGCTGTCGGCCAGGGCCCGTTCCATCACCTTGCGCACCGAGATGTCCTGGAAGGACACCACCACGCCGGTCAGTTCGCCGGTGTCGTCGCGCGTGGGCGAGGCGTAGACCAGGGCCGGGAAGGCCTCACCGTCCTGGCGCCAGAAATGATCCTCCCAGGCCTCCACCGTCTCGCCACTGAGCAGGACCCCGTGGATCGGGCATTCCTCCGCGGGATAATGCGAGCCGTCGGGATGACTGTGATGGGTCGTGGTGTGGGAATCCCGCCCCAGGGCCTCGGTCTGGTCGGCGAAGCCCAGCAGGCGACAACCGGTGGGGTTGATGAAGCTGAAACGACCCTCCCGGTCGATGCCGAACACGCCTTCGCCCAGGCTGGCCAGCAGGTTCTCGCGGAAGCGGCGTTCCTCGCTGCGCGCAACCTCCATCGTGAATCGCTGGCTGACGTCGCGCACGATCATCAGCACTTCGCGGTCGTTCAGCGGGACCACCCGGGCCTCGAAATGGCCGGGCATGCCCAGTGCGGTCGTGTCGTATTCGAAGTCGCGGACCTCGCCGCTGTCCAGTGCCTCGCGGATCGCCCGCGTCCCCTGTTCCGCATAGGCGGGCGGGAACAGCTCGTCCAGGCGCCGCCCGAGAAACTCCTCGGGTGGCATCAGCAGCATCTCTTCCGAGACGGCCTCGCATTCGATGAAGGTGCCGTCGCGGTCCATCCGGAACAGGCTGTCCGGCAGGGCCCGCATCAGTGCGCGCGCGTGGGCCTCGCTGCGCTCCAGCGCCGCCGCCTTTTCTTCCAGTTCCCGGCGCACTGTGGTCAGGCGACGGTTCACCAGCACCAGGCCGAGGATCAATGCGAGCATGAGACTGCCGACCAGCAGCGTCAGGGTGACCTGCTGGCCGTAGACCTGCATGAATTCCCGCAGGGTAAGCTGCGGGAGGGCATCGAAGGGCGGCAGTCGGAGTTCGCGTGCCAGCTCCTCTACCGGTTCGTAGTCCATGGGTACCGCAAAGCCGTCGATACCCGCGCCCTGCGCGGGTGCCGACTGGCGGTCCAGTTCCAGCAGGGCGACCAGCATGCGGTGGCTGAGCTCGCGGGGTACGTGGCCAATCGCGATGAACGGCCATTCCGGATACAGCCGGGTGGACAGCGCCAGCGGGAAATCCGCCATGTCCTGGCGGGCGATGACGCGGACCTCCTCCGGGTCGATCCGACCGGCATCCTGCAGGCGCTCCAGGATCCCGATGCGCACGAACCCCACGTCCGCTTCGCCGTCCAGGACCCGTTCCACCACCCGGTCGTGCGGCATTCCGGTGAATTCGACGTCTGCATCACGCGGTGTCGCGCCGCGTTCGCGCAGTTCCCGCGCCTGGGCCTGGTAGCCGCCCAGTGATTCGGGCACTACGGCCGCGATTCGCTGCCCGGCGACGTCTTCCCAGTCCTGGATGTGATCGTGGTCGGCGCGGGTAAAGGCGACCCCGCCGAACCCGCGTAGCGGTGTCCCGTGGTGCATGGGGACCAGGGTTGCCAGGGCACCCGACAGGTGATTGTCGCTGCGGATGCGGATGAAGTGGGTGGGATTGGTCAGCAGGAAATCCAGCCGGTTATTGCGAAGCTCCTGATCCAGCGCCGAGTATTCGGCGATCACCGCGTCCACCGTCACGTCATCCAGTTCCGCGTCCAGGTGCTGGATCAGCGGGCCCCAGCGCTCCCGGGCCACATCCTCCGGCTCAAAGGCCAGGATCCCCACGGTCACGCTGCGCTCGGCCACCGCCGGCGTCGCTGCAAGCATCAGCACGGCGACCAGCAGGGGTACTGCGATCCCGATCGCGTATCTCATCGGGGCTCCTCGCGCGGCAGCAGATCGGGGCGTACCAGTTCATCCCCGAAGTCGCGGTCCAGCGGCGCGTCCGCATCTCCCATCAGACCGGCGATCTCCCGTGCCGCCTGCAGGACCCGGGAATCGGCACCGGCCAGCAGGCGGCGGTTGCTGGCCGGATCCGGCAGCACCAGTCCGCGGAAGGTTTCCATGGCGCGGTGGCCGGGGACCCCGAGGCGTTCCGCCATGCGGTAGCCCGCGTCCACCGGATTGGCGCGCAGGTGATGCAGGGCACGGAAATGCGCCGCGATCAGGTGGCGGGTCGATCGTTCGAGACGCTCCAGGTGACCGGCCTCGATCGCGAGGACATCGAAGATCGTGTCGGGCATCGCCCGGCTGTCGAACAGGACATGCGCGCCGTCGTCCCGCAGGCGGTCGGCGACGGGCTGATAGGTCACCACGGCATCCACTTCATCCCGCTCCCAGGCGGCCTCCTGCTCGTCGATGGTCAGCGACACCGTTTGCACCTCGTCGCGGGCAAGGCCCGCGGCGTCCAGGGTGTGGTGGAGCATCAGAGCCCCCAGAGCCGAGTCTTCCACGCCGACCCGGCGCCCGGCCAGATCTTCCAGGCTTTCAATCGCGGGGCGCGCCAGCACCATGTCGGCCCCTGCGGAGATGTTGAAGACCAGCACGACGCGAAGATCTGTCCCCCGGGCGCGCACCCGCAGCACCTCGTCCAGGGTCAGCGCCGCACCATGGACCTCGCCGGCGGCCAGCCGGCGCATGGATTCGCTGGCGGAAGCGGTCTCGCGCAGCCGGACCCGCTCGGGGTCCAGCCAGCCCATGGCCCGGGCCAGGAACATCGGCTCGTAGCCCGGCCATACGTGGCCGGCAATCTCCAGTGGCGGCTCCGGGCGGCCACAGGCCCCCAGCAGGGCGGGGAGGGTGGCGCCGGCGGCGACCAGAAAGCTGCGTCGATCCATGTGCATGTCCGCATCGGGCGGGGGCGGCCCGGCTGGTCCGGGCGGTTGATAAGGTGTTCCAGTCTACAGACTCGCGGTTTGGCGCGTCGCCGTTCCCTCGCGATTGCGCCGGCCGGGACGCATGCGCGTGGATCAAGCGCGTGTTGCTGCCGGCGCGCGTGCCGGGTGTAGACTTGGAACAGGTAGCGGACTTGCAGGAGGTACGCAGCATGCTTGCGGAACGTGTGGAGGAATGGACCCGGGACTGGAAGCAGCAGGGGATCGAGGAGGGGCGAAGGGAAGGACGCGAACTGGGTCGTGAAGAGGGTCGTGAAGAGGGCCGCAAGGAAGGCGAGGAAGCCGTGCTGCTGCGCCTGGTGGAGATGCGTTTCGGCGCCGAGGTGGCCGAAACGTATCGTGCCCGAATCGAACAGGCGGATTCGGAGACGTTGCTGCGCTGGTCCGAGCGGATTCTGACGGCAAAACGTCCGGAAGATCTCTTCGCCTGACGGCCGGCCGTCAGGCCAGCCGGATGGCCTCCCGTCTGCGTGCTCCGTACGCTCGCCTTTCCGGGGGTGAGCGGGAACAAAGGAGCGGCATGTGGCCGGCGGTTGTAGCAACGCAATTGCGTGACGGGGCCGCCACTTTCCGCGGGCGACCTTCCCGATGACGCCCCGGGTTCCGCCGCCGTTCGAATATGTTCATCTCGGCTTTCTGCCGTTTCGTCATCAGGCCCGGACCTTCGAGCGCCTGGGCGGCGCGGTGCCCTGGTCGACGCTGGAGGCCTCGGGGATCGGTTCCGGCACAAAAGCTCGGAGCCGTGCATCTCGCCTGCCCCGTCTTCAATGTAGTCATCGGCCGTTGTGGGAGGTTCACCGATGAACCACCCGGATCGGATGGCAGGGCCTGGATCTTGCGGGAAATGGCGCGCCCGAGAGGATTCGAACCTCTGACTTCCACCTCCGGAGGGTGGCGCTCTATCCAGCTGAGCTACGGGCGCTTCGCGGCAGTATGCTACGCCTCGGCCGGTTCTGCGTCCAGTCTTTCGTGTGGCTGCGAGTGGATCACGCGTGTCTCACGGGACGCGCTTGTTCGCCCTCGGGGAATCCTGTTTACTCGTCCGCACTTTGCGACAGGGGCACCACGCGGCGGGAAACGGGATGACAGGGATCGGGAGTGCGGGAGACAGGAGCATCCTGCGGGCGCTGGCGGGGCTGGGCCTGACGGTGTTACTGGCCACGGATGTGGCGGCGGGGACTGACGCGGCGCGCGAGGCGGCGGTGGAGGCCGCGCGGGCCGGGGATGGCGCGGCGGCGATCGTCGAGCTCGAGCGGCTGCACCGCAGTGCCCCGACGGATCCGGCGGTGCTGGCGGATCTGGTGGTGGTCCTGCGCAACGAGGGGGAGAACGAGCGCATCGTCGAATGGATGGAGGGCCGCGCGCCGGCCTCGCTGCCGGACTATGCCCACATGAGCTGGGCGGGTGCGCTGCGCGACCAGGGGCGTTTTGCCGACGCGGCCGATGTCCTCGCCGATTCGCGCCATGCCATCGGTCCGCGGGCGCATTTGCTGTACGCGGCGGCGCTCGCCGAATCGGGTTTTCCCGACCAGGCGCTGGAGGCCCTGCCGGCGCCGGGCACCCCCGGCCTGGACGCCGACGAGCATACACTCATGGCCTACGTGCTGCGGATCGCGGGAGAGCCGCGCGCGGCCCTGCGGGCGGCGCGTCATGCGCTGGATGCCGAACCCGGGCTGGAAGATGCGCTGCGGCAGCGGATCCTGGCGCTGTCAGGGGTCGGGGCGGCGGGTTCGGCGCGGCGGCTGGCCGATGCGAATCCCGGCCTGATGTCCGCGGAGCTGCACGCCACGCTGGTCAATGATCACCTCGCGGCGCAGCTCCGCGAGGCGCTGCGGGAACGCCTCCGCCGGGAGCGTGCCGGGCAGATGGCACGGCGCGACGAGCCGGTGGAAGAGGTGCTGGAATCCCTGCAGGTGGCGCGCCTCGGAATGGATCCCGGAGGTACGGCTTTTCGGCGCAACACGCACGATCAGATCTTTGTGCTGCGCGAACTCGGCCGGCATGCCGAAGCGGTGGCCCTGTGGGAAGGCCTGGAGGATCGGGATGCCGCGCCGCCCTACGTGCGCCGCGCGGTCGCCGACGGGTATCTGGCGACCCGGGAGCCGGAGCGGGCCGGAGAGATGTACGCCGCCCTGATTGGGGAATCCGACAGCCCCGACGCCTCCCTGCTGACCAGCCGCTATTTCTCGCTGATCGAGGCCGAGGATTACGCTGCGGCCGCAGAGGTGCTGGAGCGGCTGGTGGATGAAACCCCGATCTGGCTGCGGGTCCCGGAGGAGCGTCCGGCCGACACCCCGAACTGGGAGCGCGTCGGGGTCGAGCAGCTGCAGGCGATGGACCGCGCCTACCGTAATCGCGCGGATCAGGCCGATGCCATGCTGGCCGAGCGGATCCGGCGGGCTCCGGCCAACGCCGATCTGCGCAATGCCCATGCCCGCGTCCTGCGCTGGCGGGGCTGGCCGCAGGCCTCGGTCGAAGCCACGCAGCTGGCGGAACTGGAGGCCCCCGAGGCGGCCGATACTCGCCTCAATCATGCCGCCAATGCGCGTGATCTGGGGGACTTCGCGCGCTGGGAGCAGGAGCTGGAGACCCTGGAGCGGGACTTCCCGCGCAACTCCCGGGTGCGGACGCTGGCGCGTCAGTGGGAGGATCGCGGCCGCCCGGCGATCCGCGGCGAGGTGGAGTACGGGCGGACCTCCGGACCGGACGACCAGACCGGACTGACCGGCGATCGCGACCTGCGTACCGAGCTGCGTCTGGATTCGCCATGGAGTCGCCGTAACCACCTGCGGGCCTTTGCGCTGCACCGGACCGAGCAGGGTGAGTATGACGATCGCTGGCTGCGTCAGGACCGGGTGGGCGTGGGCCTGGAATGGGAGGCCCTGCGGCGCAATGCCTGGGTGCGTCTGGATGCCGACCGGCAGGACAGCTCGCAGCTCGGTCTGGCCATGGGCTGGTCCCACTGGCTGAACGATCACTGGAACTACAGTCTGGAGGTCGACTCGCGGTCCTTGCACACGCCGCTGCGCGCCAGCGACGCCGGGCTGGACGGGGAGCGCCTGAACGGCTCGGTCTTCTGGCGCGCGAGCGAGCGCCTGTCGGCCTACGGCGGGCTGTCCCTGCTGCGGATCGATGACGGCAACCGCCGGGTGTCCGCGACCGCGGGTGCGACGCGCAGGCTGCATGCCTCTGCGCATCACGTGACCGAGGGCGGCGTGGACCTGTTTGCCGAGCGCAATTCGCAGCCCGGCGGTCCCTATTTCAATCCGCGCCACAGTGCCAGTGGTTCCCTGCGTCTGGAGCACGACTGGCTGACCTGGCGCGATTACGACCGGTCGCTGACCCAGGAATTCCGGGTGTCGGCGGGCATGGGTTATCAGGCGGATTTCGGCTCGGCGGCGATCGGGGATGCCGGTTATCACCACCGCTGGCAGCTGGGGCCGCGCTGGTCGCTGCATTACGGAGTCGGGGCCAGTACCCGGGTCTACGACGGCGACCGCGAGCAGCGGTATTACCTGCAGGCCGGTTTCGAGGGGAGGTTCTGATGAAGCGCTGGATGCTGGGCCTGGTCGGGTTCTGGCTGGGGCTGCCGGCGGTGGCCCTGGCGGAAGCGGATACTGCGAACCCCGGGGTGCCGGAGATCCCGGAGGGCCACTATTTCACCCTCGCCTACCACGATGTACGCGACGAGGTGGAGCCGGAGATCGACGCGGACCCCTATGCGGTCAGCACGCAGCGGCTGGCGCGCTGGTTCGAATGGATGCAGGAGAACGACTGGAATCCGGTCTCGCTGGAAGATATCGAGGCGGCCGGCCGGGGCGAGGCATCGCTGCCGCCCAATGCCGTGCTGCTGATCTTCGATGACGGGCTGCGCAGCATGTATACGCATGTGTTCCCGCTGCTGGAGGAGTTCGATTACCCGGCGGTTTCCGCGATCACGACGAGCTGGCAGGAAGCGGCACGGGAAGGTCGCGAGGTGGATTACGACGGCGGGCGATTCTCCGATGTGGGGGAGGACTTCGCCGATCCCGACGACCCGCGGATCGTGGCGGCGGGCGGCGAGACGCTGTACGCCGATGATTTCTTCACCTGGGACGAGGCGCGCGAGATGCGTGATTCGGGGCTGGTGGAGTTCGCCAGCCACTCCCATGACCTGCACCACGGGATTCTGGCCAATCCGCAGGGCAACACGCAGCCGGCCGCGGTGGTTCGCGAGTACGACCCGGAATCCGGCGCCTACGAATCGGAAGAGGCCTTCGAGCAGCGTATCCGCGAGGACCTGGAACGCAGCTCCCGGGTGCTTGAAGAGCGCCTCGGCGAGGCGCCCCGTGCGATCGTCTGGCCCTACGGGGCGGGCACCGAGGCGATCGAGGAGATCGCTGCGGAGGTCGGCATGCCGTATTCCTTTACCCTTGGCAGCCGGCTGTTCAGCCCTGCGGGCCGGCGTGCGGATATTGGTCGGATGCTGATCATGGACGATCCTCTGCCTGCCGATATCCTCGCCGGCATCACCAACCGGCTGGATCCGCCCCGGGACTACCAGCGCGCCGTGCACGTGGACCTGGACTACATCCACGATCCCGACCCCGAACAGACCAACCGTAATCTGGGCCAGCTACTGGACCGGATCAAGGACATGCAGGTGCGCAGTGTCTACCTCCAGGCGTTCGCCGATCCCGACGGGGACGGCAATGCCGATGCCCTGTATTTCCCCAACCGGCACCTTCCCGTGCGCGACGACCTCTTCAATCGCGTCGCCTGGCAGCTGCGTACCCGCGCCGGGGTGGAGGTCTATGCCTGGATGCCGTTGCTGTCCTTTGACCTGCCCGATCGCGAACGGCAGGCCGGGCTCTCGGTGCGTCACTGGACCGCCGACGGCGAGATCGAGCGCTCCGATCGCGACTACCGGCGCATGAGCCCGTTCCTGCCGGAGAGCGCGGAGCTGGTCGGGGAGATCTACGAGGACCTCGGGCGCATGGCGCCCGGCATCCACGGGATCCTGATCCACGACGATGCCTATCTGGGCGACGATGAGGACGCCGCCGCCTGCCTGCCGGAGGCCCGCTGGCCGGGCAGCGACGACCCGATCCGCGAGTGCCGCCTGGAACCGCGCGACAGGACCCGCGCGCTGATCGAATTCGGCGCGGCCATGGTGGAACGTGCCGGACGCCACATCGCGGTCGGCAACGACCTCAGGGTGGCCCGCAACATGTATGCCCGGCCGGTGCTGGATCCGGATGCCGAGGCGCGCTTCGCCCAGGCCCTGGGGCCGTTCGTCGAGCATTACGACGAGGTGGCCCTGATGGCGATGCCCTACCTGGATGGTACCGACCTGCCCGAGGAGAAGTGGTTCGACCGGCTGTTCGAAGCGGTGGATGAACACCCGAAGGGTGTCGATCGCGTGGTGTTCGAGCTGCAGACGCGGGACTGGGAAGAAAACGAGTGGATTCCCACCCGCACCCTGGTCGCCTGGATCGAGCAGCTCAAGCGCCGCGGGGCCGGCCATTTTGCCTATTACCCGGACGATCCCTTCAACGATCACCCCGAACTCGAGGTGATCCGCGAGGGCATGTCCCTGACCGGATTTCCCTACTGACATGCCGGTGCGGGACGGGAAGCGGGCGATCGCCGCATTTCGCGGTCGCCGATCAAGGATGACGGGAGTGCATGATGATCCGTGACGTAATGTTCGCGTTTGCCTTTTTCTACCCGCTGATCATGGCCTGGATGTGGATGTTCGGCGGGCTCTGGTACTACCTGCGCTGGGAACGGGGCAACCGTACGCCGCCACCGGTGAAGGGGGACCCGGGGGTCAGCATCATCATCCCCTGCTTCAACGAAGAGGCCCAGATCCGCGAGACCATCGCCTACGCCCTCGCCTCCGAATACCCGGACTTCGAGGTCATCGCGGTCAATGACGGCAGTGGCGACAACAGCGCCGCGATCCTCGACGAACTGGCGTACGAACACCCGCGCCTGCGGGTCATCCACCTGGCCTCCAATCAGGGCAAGGCCGTGGCCCTGCGCACCGGGGCCCTCGCCGCCCGCAACGAATACCTGGTGTGCATCGATGGCGACGCCCTGCTGCACCCGGAGGCGGTGCACTGGCTGGCGTTTCACCTGGCGTCGGGGCCCCGCGTCGGTGCGGTCACCGGCAACCCGCGTATCCTCAATCGCACCACCATGCTGGGCAAGCTACAGGTGGGCGAGTTCTCCTCCATCATCGGTCTGATCAAACGGGCGCAGCGGGTCTACGGGCGGGTCTTCACAATCTCGGGCGTGATCGCCGGTTTCCGCCGGACCGCGCTCGACCGGGTCGGGTACTGGGCTCCCGACATGGTCACCGAGGACATCGACATCTCCTGGCGCCTGCAGATGGATCACTGGGACGTGCGCTACGAGGCCAACGCCCTGACCTACATCTACATGCCGGAAACCCTGCGCGGCCTGTGGAAGCAGCGCCTGCGCTGGGCCCAGGGCGGGATCGAGGCGCTGGTGCGCCATCTCCCGGATCTGTTCATGTGGCGACGCCGGCGTTTCTGGATGGTGGCGCTGGAATTCGGGGTCAGTGTCCTGTGGGCCTACGTGATCCTGTTCATCATGCTGCTGTTCGTGGTCGGCCAGCTGGTACCCCTGCCGCCGCAGTGGCACATCGAGACCCTGCTGCCACAATGGAACGGGGTGATCCTGGGTGTGACCTGTCTGATCCAGTTCCTGGTGAGTCTCGCGATCGACCGCCACTACGAACCGCGCCGCCGGTTCCTGCGCAACTATCTCTGGATCATCTGGTACCCGCTGGCGTTCTGGGTGCTGTCGGTGTTCACCACCGTGGCGGCTTTCCCGCGTGCGCTGTCCAAGCCGCGCGGCATGCGGGCCCGCTGGACCAGCCCGGACCGCGGCCTGCGGGCGGAAGCGTCGGGAGAGGGCCGTGACTGACGCAAGGCAGCGCCCCCGGATTCCGGAGGTCCTCGATTTTCCCGAGCTGCGCACCGCCCGCCACCGGGGGGTGGGAGCGATGCTGGCGCTCGCCGGGTGGGCGCTCTGGCTCTATCTGCTGACGCCGTTGCTGGCCCTGGGGGGCTGGGTGTTCGGGTTCGGGCGGTTCGAGGAATATGTCCTCGATGACCCGCTGCGTACGGCCTTCACGGTGCAGATCTACGTGCTGGTGGTGATCGTGGCCGGGGCCCTGTTCCTCGGCTGGGCGATCTACAATATGGTCCGTTTCCGCGGACGTGAACGCCGCCGGGCGCCGCCGCCGGTGAATGCCGAGGGTCTGGCCCGCTCGTTCGGGCTCGATCCGTTCGCCGTGCAGCGGACACAGGGTGCCCGGGTCGGCGTGGTGCAGTTTGATGAGGACGGGCGGGTGCTGGATACCCGTCTCCTGGTGCCCTTGTCGGTGGAGAAGGCGGCCGGCCCCCCCGGTGCGCATTCGGAGTATTCGAGTGCTGCACTCGGTTTGTGGCCTGCCGCTGCCGGATGCCCTATACTTTCGCCCCTCGTGCGCGCCCGTGCGCCGCAGCTTTCAGGGCCGCGCCCGGATTCCAGGGGAAACCAAAATCAAGGCCGCATTCGGCCGGATCTCGGAGGGAGAGAAGTGGCGAATCAACCGATCAAGATGGATGCCGGGAACAAGGTGCTGCTGTTCGTCTCGGCAATCGCGCTGGCGGGCGCGGTCATTTTCCTGGTGGCCCAGCTGGTGAACTGGCTCGGCCAGATGGGTGTGGCCGAGCGGACCCCCATCAGCGAAGAGGAACTCACCGCGCGGCTGACCCCGGCCGGTCGGGTAGAGGCCGGTACGGTTGAAGTGGACGAGGAAGAAGCCGAGGTGAGCGCCGGCGACATCTACCAGAATGTCTGTGCGGCCTGTCATGACACCGGCGCTTCCGATGCCCCCATCATCGATGACTCCGAGGAGTGGGCCTCGCGTTTCGATGAAAAAGGTCTGGATACCCTGTTCGAGCACTCCATCGAAGGCTTCAACGCCATGCCGGCGCGGGGTGGCGATTCGAGCCTGAGCGACGAAGAAGTGCAGCGGGCGGTGGCCTACATGCTGGATCAGGCCGACGTTGACCACGGCTGGTCGCCCGATAACGGCGACGAGGACAATGGCAACGGTAATGACGAAGAGAACGGCAACGACAACGGTAACGGCAATGACGAGGACGAAGCCGCCGAAGATGACACCGCCGCCAATGGCGATACGGTGAACGGCATCGATCTGGCGGCCGGTGATGCCGCGCGCGCCGAAAGCCAGCTGTATGGCCGTTGCATCTCCTGCCACGGTGCTCAGGGTCAGGGCGTCGGCATCTTCCCGTCGATTGCCGGGGAGTCCGCGGAATTTATCGCTCAGCGTCTGGTGGCCTACCGTGCCGGCGAGACCGTGGGTGACGACACCCACCTGATGGCGCCGAATGCGCGTAACCTGTCGGATGAGGACATCGCCGACCTGGCGGTCTTTATCGCCGAATTCGAAGGCTGATCGGCTGCGGCCGATTCCGGGCCCGTCGCGGGAGACCGCGGCGGGGCCTTTTTTGTGCTACTCCACGCGCCAGTGATCGAGGGCGCGAAAACTCAGCGCCTCGGTCAGCTGGGCGCGCCCGATCGCCGGTGCGCCGGCCAGGTCGGCGAGGCTGCGGGCGACCCGCAGGATCCGGTGATAGGCGCGCGCCGACAGGCGAAAACGTTCCGCGGCAGCGTCCAGCAGTGCCCGTTCCGCCTCCGGCAGCGCGGCATGCTGCTGCAGGGCGCGGCCTTCCAGCATGCGATTCAGACAGCCCTGACGGTCCAGCTGTAGTCGGCGCGCGGTGGCCACGCGGCGCGCCACCGTGGCGCTGTCCTCGGCGTCCGGGTCGGGGGTGTCGCGGCCGAGTTCGGCCGGCGGGATGCGCGGTACGTCGATCGCCAGGTCGATGCGGTCCAGCAGGGGGGCGGACAGCCGCTTGCGATGGCGCCCGCGCTGCTCGGGGGTGCACTGGCAGGCGTTCCCCAGGTCACAGTCGAAGCCCTGCGGGCAGGGGTTCATTGCGCCCACCAGCTGGAAATGCGCCGGGAATTCGGCCTGGCGGGCGGCGCGCGAGATGTGGATGACACCGGTCTCCAGGGGCTCGCGCAGCACGTCCAGCACCCGCCGGTCGAACTCGGTCAGCTCGTCCAGGAACAGCACTCCATTGTGGGCCAGCGAGATCTCTCCCGGGCGGGGCGTCCCGCCGCCCCCCACCAGGGCCACGCCCGAGGCCGTGTGGTGCGGCTGCCGGAACGGGCGGCTGCGCCAGTCCTCGTGCAGGTGCCGGGTGCCGCGCAGGCTGTGGATCGCGGCGGTTTCCAGGGCTTCGGCGTCATCCATGGGCGGCAGGAGCCCGGGCATGCGGGCGGCGAGCATGGACTTGCCGCTGCCCGGCGGTCCGACCATCAGCAGGTGATGCCCGCCGGCGGCGGCGATCTCCAGCGCGCGGCGTGCGCGATGCTGGCCGCGTACGTCGGCCAGGTCGGGGTAGGCCGGCGGACACGCCGCCGGAGGTTCGGCGGCGGGCAGGGCGGGGCCCCCGTTGAGGGCCGCGCAGACCTCGCCCAGGTGGCGCGCGGTGACGATGTCGGCACGCCCGGTCAGGGCGGCCTCGCGACCGTCATCGGGGTTCAGGACCAGCTGGTGCCCCGCCTCGCCGGCGGCCAGTCCGGCCGGCAGGGCGCCGCCCACCGGACGGATGTGCCCGTCGAGGCTCAGTTCGCCGAGGAATTCGCGGGTATCCAGGGCGCTCTGCGGGACCTGTTCACTGGCCGCCAGGATCCCCAGTGCAATCCCCAGATCGAAGCGCCCGCCCTCCTTGGGCAGGTCGGCGGGCGCCAGGTTGACGGTGATGCGCCGACGCGGAAACTCGAAGCCTGCGGTCTGGATGGCCGCGCGCACGCGGTCGCGGCTTTCGCGCACCGCGGCCTCGGGCAGGCCGACGATCTGGAAGGCCGGCAGGCCGTTGGCCAGGTGGGTCTCGATGGTGACGGCCGGTGCGCGGATCCCGTCGGTCGCGCGCGCGGTAACAATGGCGATGGGCATCCCTGCCTCTCCCTGTTCGGGCCGGGCGTTCCGGGCCCGGCGGCAACTGGTTGGTGATGGCGCGGCCGCGGGCGGCGCCACATGCGGCGATCAGTTGTCGGAATCGGTGTCCTGCGGCCGGGCGGCCTGCTCGAGGGCTTCCACCCGGGCCTCCAGTTCGGCGAGGCGCTCGCGGGTGCGCTCCAGCAGGGCGACCTGGACGTCGAAGTCCTCGCGGGTCACCACATCCATGCGCTCCAGCCCGGCCTGCAGCGAGCTGCGCACCTGGCGGTGGACGTCTTCCTGCACGCTGCGCACCGATTCCGGCAGGCTTTCGGTAATGCGTCGGGCGAGGTCATCGAAATGTTTCGGGTCAAGCATGCCTGCGGTCTCCGGGTTTCGGTTCTTCCAGTCTAACGCGTTCCGGTGTCATTGCGAGGCCGAGCGGCCGCCATCCACCGGGATCACCTGGCCGGTGATGTAGGGGGATTCCAGCAGCAGGAAGCGCACGGTGCGGGCGATATCCGCCGGGTCGCCGGGCCGCTTGAGGGCCGTGCGCTCCACCATCGCCTCGTGGGGGGCGACGTTGGCCGGGTCTTCGGGAGTGAGGATGGCCCCCGGTGCCACGCCGTTGACCCGCACCTCCGGACCCAGCTCGCGTGCCAGCGACTGGGTCAGGGCATGCAGCCCGGCCTTGGCCGCCGAATACACCGGATAGCCGCTCAGCGGTCGCAGGGCGTGGATGTCGACGATGTTCACCACCGCGCCGCCGCTCGCCCGCAGGGCGGGGGTGCAGGCCTGGGTCAGGAACAGCGGAGCGCGCACGTTGGAGCCCATCAGGTCGTCCCATTGCGCCATGGTGATCTCGCCCACCGGCGTGGGGTAGAAGGTGGAGGCGTTGTTGACCAGAAAGTCCAGCCGGCCGCGCCAGGCATGCGCTTCCCGGGCCAGGGCCTCAGGGGCCTGCGGGTCGAGCAGGTCGGCCTGCAGCGGCCGGGCACTGTCGGGACGCCGGGCGTTCAGTTCGTCGGTCAGCGCTTCGGCATCGGCGCGCGAGCGCCGACAGTGCACGATGACGTCCAGTCCGGCGGCGTGCAGTTCGCGCGCGATGGCCGCGCCGATGCGCCGCGCGCCGCCGGTGATCAGGACCACGCGGCGTTCGCCGCCGTCCTCCGGGGGTTTCGGTGAATCCTTGCCTGGGGCACTCTCTGCCACTGCCAACTCCCTGCATGGAACGAATGACCAATGCCGCCGGCAGAATCTAGCACAGGATCCAGCAGCGACTCCGGGGATCCGGGTGCGGCCCTTTCCGCCCGCCTGGTGGACTCCCTGCAACAGAGCATCCGCGAGGCCGAAGGGTTCCTGCCCTTCGTCGAATATATGGACCGGGCGCTTTATGCGCCGGGTCTGGGATATTACGTGAACGGGGCGCACAAGCTGGGTGCGGGCGGGGATTTCGTGACCGCGCCGGAGATCTCGCCGTTGTTCGGCGAGACCCTGGCGGCATGGCTGGCGCCCGTGCTGCAGCAGGACCTGGACGGTGAGGGGGTGATCCTCGAGTTCGGTGGTGGCACCGGGCGGCTGGCAGGCGACGTGCTGGCGACCCTGCGCGAGGCGGGCGTGCCGTGGGCGGGCTACTGGATCCTGGAGGTCAGTCCGGATCTGCGCGAGCGCCAGCGCGAGTATCTGCAGGCGGTGCTGCCGGCGGAAGACTTCGCGCGGGTGACCTGGCTGGATGCCCTGCCGGGCGAGCCCTGGCGCGGCGTGGTGCTGGCCAACGAGGTGCTGGATGCCCTGCCGGTGGAGCTGTTCCGCTGGCGTGACGGGGCGGTGGGGCAGATGGGCGTGTCCGCGGACGAGGGCGGCCTGGTGCTGGCCGAACGCCCGGCGCCGGAGCCGCTGCGCAGCGCAGTGTACGAGCTGCACGCGCGCTGCGGGCCGTGGCCCGAGGGTTACACCTCGGAGTGGCGTCCGGCCCAGAACGCCTGGGTCGCGGCCGCGGCGGAGCATCTGGAGCGCGGCGCGGTGGTGATCGTCGACTACGGCTTCCCGCGCGACGCCTTCTACGCCCCGGAGCGGCATCAGGGGACGCTGGTGGGCTACCACCGTCAGCAGATGGTGCTGGATCCACTGGCGCAGCCGGGGCTGATGGATCTGACCGCCAGCGTGGATTTTACCGCGGTCGCGGAGGCCGCGGATGCCGCCGGGTTGGAGGTCGCGGTGTACGCCGCACAGGGCGAGTTCCTGCTGGCGGCCGGCCTTCCCGCGCGCTTCGATGCGCGGGTGGGCGACGCCAGTGACGCCGAGACCACCCTGCGTGCGGCGCAGGCGGTGCGCATGCTGACGCTGCCGGGAGAGATGGGCGAGCGCTTTCAGGTGATGGCCCTGACCCGCGACTGCCCGTCGCTGCCGCGGGCCGGCCTTCCCGACCGCCGGGGGCGCCTGTGATGGAGACACGGGGGCGGTGCGGGCACTTTCCCGCCGGGGCGCCGCGGGGCATCATTCCCGGATGAACGTACTCGGCATCGAAACTTCCTGCGACGAGACCGGCGTGGCGCTGATCAGCGACCGCGACGGTCTGCTCGCGCACCGGCTCTACAGCCAGACCGACCTGCACGCGGTCTACGGCGGGGTAGTGCCCGAGCTGGCCTCCCGGGACCATGTCAGGCGCTTGCTGCCGCTGGTGCGCGCGGTGCTGGACGAGGCGGGCATGCGCGGGGGGGAGCTGGATGCCATCGCCTACACCGGCGGGCCGGGGCTGCTGGGCGCGCTGCTCACCGGTGCCGCAGTGGCGCGTTCGCTCGCCTGGGGCTGGGGAGTCCCGGCCCTGCCGGTGCATCACCTCGAGGGGCATCTGCTGGCGCCAATGCTGGAGGGCGAGTTCGAGTTTCCCTTCCTGGTGCTACTGGTGTCCGGCGGCCACACCCAGCTGATCCACGCGCGTGCCCTGGGCGACTATGAGCTGCTGGGCGAGAGCATCGACGATGCCGCCGGCGAGGCCTTCGACAAGACCGCGAAGCTCCTGGGTCTGGGCTATCCGGGCGGGCCGGCGCTGGCGCGGCTGGCGGCCGACGGACAGGCGGATGCGCTGCGCCTGCCGCGGCCGATGCTCGACCGCCCCGGTCTGGACATGAGCTTCTCCGGGCTGAAGACCGCGGTGCTGACGGCCGTGCGCAAGGGCGGACATGCCCAGGCCGACGTCGCGCGGGCGTTCGAGGAGGCGGTCAGCGAGACCCTGGTGGAGAAGACCCGGCGTGCGCTGAAGCAGAGCCGTGCGCCGGCGCTGGTGGTGGCCGGCGGGGTGGCCGCGAACGCGACCCTGCGCGCGGGTCTGGAACGGATGGCGCGCGAGAGCGGCGTGCCGGTGCATTTCCCGCGGGCGGAATTCTGCACCGACAACGGGGCGATGATCGCGCTGGCCGGCCTGCGCCGGCTGCAGACCGGGCGCGCCGCCGACGCGGTGGACGACGCCGGCAGCCCGGTCATCCATGCCCGGGCGCGCTGGCCGCTGGCGGAGTTGACCGGCTGAAGCCGTGCCGCAGCCGCGCTACGCGGAGCCGTCTCCTCCGGCGTCGTCTCCCCCGGAGGCGGGTTTTTTCTTCTCGCCGATGCGGGACTCCTCGCCGCGCATCAGCCGCCGGATGTTTTCGTCATGGCGGATGAACAGGATCAGGGCCATCACCGCGACCAGCGTGACGATCCAGAAATCCGGCTCGCCCGGGGCGAAGGCCAGGTACAGCGGCGCCGCGCCGGCGGCCACCAGCGCCGCCAGCGAGGAATAGCGCCAGATCGCCGCGACCGCCAGCCAGGTCAGCGCGCTCAGCAGGGCGACCAGCGGGTTCAGCGCCAGCAGGACGCCCAGCGCGGTGGCGACACCCTTGCCGCCCTGAAAGCGGTAGTACACTGGCAGGACGTGGCCGAGAAAGGCCGCCAGGCCCACGGCGCCTGCGGCCCAGCCCGGCAGGTCCGTCCACTGCAGGACGATGAATACCGGCAGCCAGCCTTTGGCCACGTCGCCCAGCAGGGTGATCAGGGCCGCCGTGCGTCCGCCGGTACGCAGCACGTTGGTGGCCCCGGGGTTGCGCGAGCCGCTGGTGCGCGGGTCGGGCAGCCGCAGCGCATGGCTGACCAGGATCGCGCTGGATACGGACCCGAGCAGATAGGCGAGGACGATGGCAATGGCGCTGAGCATGGTGGAGCGGTTCCGGTTGGCGAATGCGGGCCCATCATACGCAACGGGGCGTGGCCGGGGGAGGGGGCGCTCGTGAGCGACGGCAGCGCCCCCGCGCTGGTTCTGCTGCATGGCTGGGGATTCTCGGGCGCTGTCTGGGAGCCCGTGATCCGTGCGCTGCGGGCGCGGGGGTACGCGGGGAGGATCCATGCCCCGGACCTGCCCGGCCATGGCGCCGCCGGCGGCGGTGACGAGCTGGCCGATCCGGATGCCGTCGCCGCGCAGCTGGTGGCGGGGTTGCCCGACGATCTCGAGAGTCCCGTGTGGGCCGGCTGGTCGCTGGGCGCACTGCCCGCGCTGGCCATCCGGGGAGCAGACGCGCGGGGACGCATCCTGGTGGCGGGGAGTCCGCGCTTCGTGTGCGCGGCGGACTGGCCGGAGGCAATGGATCCCCGCGAGCTGGAGGGCTTTGCCCGCCTGCTCGGCAGCGACACCGGGCGCCTGCGCCGCCAGTTTGCTGCGCTGTGCGCGCGGGGCGCGCAGGAGCCCGCCGCGCTCGCGCGTTCCCTGCGCGGCGGGCTGGAAGCGGCGGCGGCGCGACCCGAGGCCCTGGCGGCGGGGCTCGCCGCGCTGCGTGACGGGGACCGGCGTGGTGATCTGGGCGCCGGGTCGCCGCTGGCCGCGCTGCTGGCCGAAGACGACGCGCTGATCCCGCCGGGTCTGGAACGGCATCTGGCGACCCGGGTGCCCGGGGCGCGCATCCGGCGGGTGCCCGGTCCGCACGCCCTGCCGCTGGCGGCGCCCGATACGGTCGCCGAATTCATCCATGCAACGCTGGCGGAGATCCCCGCATGAGCGACATCGACCCTTCCGGCTTCGAACTCGACAAGGCACGGGTGCGTGAAGGCTTTGCCCGCGCCGCTGCCGACTACGAAACGCACGCGGCAGTGCAGCGCGAGGTTCAGGGGCGCCTGCTCGAACGCCTGGACCTGATCCGCATGCAGCCGGAACGCGTGATCGATCTGGGCTGCGGGATCGGCGAATCGTTCGACGACCTGGCCCGCCGTTACCGCAGCGCCCGCCTGACCGGGGTCGACTTCGCGCCGGCCATGCTGCAGCGAGCCCGCCGGCGCGGGCGCTGGCTGCGGCGCCCGCGGGTGCTGTGTGCCGACATGGAGGCCCTGCCGCTGGCCGACGCCTCGCAGGATCTGGCGATCTCCAGCGCCGCACTGCAGTGGTGCAGCAGTCTGGATCGCGCGTTTGCCGAGGTCCGCCGGATCCTGGCGCCCGGTGGCCTGTGGATGTTCACCACCTTCGGCCCGGCCACCCTGAGCGAGCTGCGCGAGGCGTTCGCCGCGGTGGACGGCGGCGCGGCCGCCCACGTGAATGCCTTCATCGATATGCATGACATCGGCGATGCCCTGGTACGCGCAGGCTTCGCCGACCCGGTGATGGACCAGGAAAGCCTGACGCTGACCTACCCCGATCTGACCCGCCTGGTGCGGGATCTGCGAGGCGTGGGTGTCCGCAATGCCCTGTCGGGGCGCGGCCGCGGGCTGATGGGGCCGCGGCGCCTGGTGGCCGTGGCCGAAGCCTACGCCGAGCGATTCGGCGTGGAAGGCCGCCTGCCGGCGACCTGGGAGGTCGTGTACGGGCACGCCTGGGTGCCGGATGCGCCGCCCCCGCGCGCGCCGGAAGGCCGTACCATCCCGATTCGGCCGGTCTCCTGACGCCTGCCGCTCGCACTCCCCCGAAAATCCCGCGACAAAATCGCGGGTGCGTGATTTGCCTCAACACCGAGTGGAATCACTCGGTGCACTCTCGCGTCAGGGGTATCCGCCGGTGTATCCTTCAGCGGCCAGAAAGTTCCCCTGCTCTCGAACGAATGTCCGACTGCAGGGGGTGGTCTTGGTTTTTTTTGTCGACCGGTAATGGGGTAGAGTTCTGAGCCCCCGATCCATCGGGACCTTCGTGTTCCCCGCAGCAAGGTGGAAAAGTCATGTCACAAGCAGCCACTACCGCGGGTGCCGCACCCGCAGCGTCAGTCGCTTCAACCGAGCAGTACAACTACGCGATCGTCAAGAAGTTCGCGGTTGCCGCCGTCCTCTGGGGCGTGTTCGGCATGGCCGCCGGGGTCTGGATTGCCTCGCAGCTCGCGTGGCCGTTCCTGAACTTCGACATCGCGCAGATCACCTTCGGGCGCTTCCGCCCGGTGCACACCACGGCGGTGATCTTCGGCTTCGGGGGTAACGCCCTGTTCGCCACGTCCTATTACGTCGTTCAGCGCACCTGTCACGCGCGACTGTGGAACGACTCCCTGGCCAGTTTCACGTTCTATGGCTGGAACCTCGCGCTCATCCTGGGTGTGATCAGTTACATGGCCGGGATCACGCAGGGTCGCGAATACGCCGAGTTCAACTGGCAGATCGACCTGATCATCCTGGTGACCTGGGTGGTGTACTTCCTGGTCTTCACCATGACGCTGCTGCGCCGCAACCAGCCGCACATCTACGTGGCGAACTGGTTCTTCATGTCGTTCATCCTTGCGACCGCGCTGCTGCACATCTTCAACAACATCGAAGTGCCGGTGGGCCTGTTCAACCCGCAGTCCTACCCGATGTTCTCCGGTGTGCAGGACGCGATGCGCCAGTGGTGGTACGGCCATAACGCGGTGGGCTTCTTCCTGACCGCGGCCTTCCTCGGGATGATGTACTACTTCGTGCCGAAACAGGCCGGTCGTCCGATCTACTCGTACAAGCTGTCGATCATCCACTTCTGGGCGCTGATCTTCCTGTACATGTGGGTGGGTGCGCACCACCTGCACTGGACGGCCCTGCCGGACTGGGTCTCCACCCTGGCGGCAACCTTCTCCATCCTGCTGCTGCTGCCGTCCTGGGGCGGCATGATCAACGGGATCATGACCCTGTCGGGCGCCTGGGACAAACTGCGCACCGACCCGATCATGCTGTTCCTGATCACCGCGCTGGCGTTCTACGGCATGTCGACCTTCGAGGGTCCGATGATGTCGCTGAAGAGCGTGAATGCGCTGTCCCACTACACCGACTGGACGGTGGGCCATGTGCACTCCGGTGCCCTGGGCTGGGTGGCGATGATCAGCTTCGGTTCGCTCTATCACCTGATCCCGCGGCTGTGGAACGTGAACCTCTTCAGCCTGAAGCTGGTGTACGTGCACTTCTTCCTGGCGACCGTCGGCATCGTGCTCTACATCACCGCGATGTGGGTGGCCGGTATCGGTCAGGGCCTGATGCTGCGCGCCTTCGACCAGTACGGGAACCTGGCCTACACCTTCACCGAGTCCGTGGTGTTCCTGCATCAGCCGTACGTGGTGCGTGCCATCGGCGGCGGTCTGTTCCTCCTGGGCATGGTGATCATGGCGTTCAACATCTTCATGACGGTCCGCTCGGGCATCAAGGCGGAAGCCCGTGCCCGTCAGGAAGCCATCGAAGCCGAAGCCCGCACGGCCTGATCAGGGGAGAAGAGGAATCATGAAGCACGAAAGCGTAGAGACTAACGCCGGACTCCTGATCGTCCTGACTCTGGCCGTCATCAGTGTCGGCGGCCTGGTCGAGATCGTCCCGCTGTTCTACATCGACGATACCGTCGAAGAGGTGGATGGCGTCCGGCCCTATACCCCGCTGGAGCAGCGGGGGCGCGACATCTACATCCGGGAAGGCTGCTACGCCTGCCATTCGCAGATGGTGCGGCCCTTCCGTGACGAGATGCTGCGTTACGGCAATTACTCGCTGGCGGCCGAGTCGCAGTACGACTACCCGTTCCAGTGGGGTTCCAAGCGGACCGGTCCGGACCTTGCCCGGGTGGGCGGCAAGTACTCCAACGAGTGGCAGGTCCAGCACCTGATCGACCCGCAGTCGCTGGTGCCGGAATCCATCATGCCGGGTTACCCGTGGCTGGCGGAGACGCCTCTGGACATGTCCGATCTCGAGGACCGGATGATTGCCCTGAAGCGCGTGGGCGTTCCTTACTCCCTTACGGAAGAGGAGTACGAGCGTAACGTCGAGAAGTACGGCGAAGAACACGCCCGCATGTTCGACATCAACCGGGCGGAGGAAAACCTGATCGAACAGGCCCAGGCCGAGAACTTTGACGGCAACAGCGCCACCATTACCGAAATGGACGCCATTGTTGCCTACATGCAGGTTCTGGGAACCATGGTCGATTTCAGTGAATACGATGACGGTCACTTTGCCGAATTCCGGTAAGCCGTCAGGGAGCTCGATTCCGTCATGCTGAATTTGTGGGAATGGATCCAGGACATGGGCAACAGCAAGACCCTGGCCCTGATCCTGTTCATGAGCACGTTCGTCGGGGTGGTGATCTATCTGTTCGCCAACCCCCGGCGTGCACGGAAATTCGAGACGTATCGCTACATTCCTCTGGATGATGATGATTCACATCGGGAGCCGACGACGTCCCGGCGTGACAAAACCGAGAGTGACGAGCAATGAGCACACAGGACAATCGCAAACCGGGTAAGGGTGAGGTGGAAACCACCGGTCACGTCTGGGACCAGGACCTCGCCGAATACAACAATCCGCTGCCGCGCTGGTGGCTGTGGGGCTTTTACGCCACGGTCGTGTTCGCCCTGGTCTACTGGGTCCTCTACCCGGCCTGGCCCATCGGCGACACCTTCACCAAGGGGCTGGCTTCGGTGACCTACGAGCAGGACGGCGAGGAGGTCACCACGCACTGGAACACCCGTGCGCTGTTCTACCGGGACATGCAGACCGGTGAATACGCCGTGCGCCAGCGCAACATGCTGGAACAGGTTGCGGGCATGGAGTACGCCGAAATCCTGCAGGACGCGGACGCGATGAGCTTCGTGAACGCCTACGCCCAGGGTTCCTTCGGCACGTGGTGCGCGGCCTGCCATCAGGTGGGCGGTGCCGGCGTGATCGGCCAGTATCCCAACCTGCGGAACGACCACTGGAAGTGGGGCGGCACGGTGGAGCAGATCGAAGAAACCCTGGTTCAGGGACGCCTGGGCTACATGCCCGGTTATCGGGGCATCCTTTCGGACCAGCAGCTGGATAACGTCTCCGCTTTCGTCCTGTCGATGAACGGCTACGACATGGATCCGGCCGCGGTCGAGGCGGGCGAGCGGATCTTCACCGGCACTGACGGCGGCTGCTTCCAGTGCCATGGTACCGGGGGCGAGGGGATCGAATCCCAGGGCGCGCCCAACCTGACCAATGACATCTGGGGTCTGGTGGACGTGCACGGTGCTGCCGACGATGGCGAGCGTCTCCGTCAGGTCGCGCGTTTCATCGGCGACGGTGCCCAGCGCGAGATGCCGGCATTCGCGGATCGGCTGTCGGATGAAGAGATCAAGATCCTGACGGCCTACGTGCACTCCCTCGGTGGCGGGCAGCCGTAAGCCCGCTGCCTCCTCCGCGTCGATATCCGACCGCATGGGTGCGAGGTTCTTGACCTCGCACCCGTATTAGCTGTTAATGATTCAAATCCCATGGGACACCGGACCCGCGGCGTCCCTGATCCGGGGCCGTTCCCCGGGAGGCATTGATGGCGGAACAGCAGCCGATGTACGAAGCCCGTATCCCGATCCATCCGCGTTCGGTTAAAGGGCGGTTCCGCAACCTCAAGACCGGTATCCTGCTCGTCGCCTACAGCGTCTATTTCCTGCTTCCGTGGATCCGCTGGGAGCGTGAGTACGGCCCGAATCAGGCCATCCTCTTCGATATCCCGGGTCGCCAGTTCTTCCTGTTCGATCTCGTGGTGTATCCACAGGATATCTTCTGGCTCGCCGGCTTCCTGATGCTCGCTGCCGTCACGCTCTTCTTCGTGACCGGTCTGGCCGGTCGCGTGTTCTGCGGCTATTTCTGTTTCCAGACGCTGTGGACCGACGTGTACATGTTCCTGGAGCGGAAGATCCAGGGTGAGCGGCCCGCGCGGATCCGGCTGTCGAAGCAGCCATGGAATGGCGAAAAGATCCTCAAATACACCGCGACGCACGCCTCGTGGCTGCTGGTTGCGTTTGCCACCGGACTGGGGTTCGTCCTCTACTGGGGTGACGCGCCCACCATCGTGCAGCAGTTCTTCGTCGGCGAGGCCGTGTTTGCAGCCTATGTGACGGCGGGCATCCTCACGGCCACCACCTACACGGCAGCGGGGCTGGCACGCGAACAGGTCTGCACCTTTATCTGCCCGTACGCGCGGTTCCAGAGCGTGATGTTCGACAAGGACACCATGATTGTGTCCTACGACGAGAACCGCGGCGAAGGTTCGGCAGGGCGGGCGAAGCCGGTCAAGGGGTTCCAGACGCGCGAGGAGCGCCAGGCGGCGGGTGTCGGCGACTGCATTGATTGCGGCTATTGCGTGCAGGTGTGTCCCACCGGGATCGACATCCGGGACGGACTCCAGTATCAGTGCATCCACTGCGCGCTGTGCGTGGATGCCTGCGACACGATCATGGACAAGCAGGGCTGGCCCCGCGGCCTGATCCGCTACACCTCCGAACGCGAGCTGGAAGGTGGCAAGACGCACCCGATCCGGCTGAAGACCGTGGGTTACGGGGCGGTGATGCTGGTCATCCTGGGGGCCCTGGTGGCGAGCATCCTGGATCGTCCGCCGATGGATGCCAACGTGAATCAGGTGCGCCAGCCCCTCTACGTACAGATGTCGGACGGCCAGATCCAGAACTCCTACGAAATCCGCCTGAACAATACGAGTCAGGAAGTGCTCGACTTTGAACTGGGGATCGATGGCCTGGACGGTGCCACGCTGGATCTGGGGCAGGTGTCGGACATCCGCCTGGAGCCGGGCGAACGCCTGACGGTGCTGGCGCGAGTGCGCTACGATGTTCCGGCGGATGCCTCCGGATCCCGGATCCCGTTCGACTTCGTGATTACGGATCGTCAGGGTCGGATCGACCCCTACACCATCGGCTCCCAGTTCAGCTACGCGCGCTGACCGGAGGGCGGACCTCTACCCCGGCAAACGGATGTGCCGGGGTTCGCAAACACCGGACGCAACCCCGTCCCCGTGGACGTTGAAGGCATCATGAGCAACCTGGTTATTACCCTTGGCCTGGGCAGTGCCGCCCTGGCGCTGCTGTTCTTCCTGATCTACCGCTTCACGCGCCTGCGCGCCTATCACGCGGCTGCCGTCGTGGTGGCGGTCATGCTGTTCGTGTTCATCCCGGCTTCCATTCTTGCCTGGCAGGGGGCGGATGTCTTCGCCATCCATCTGGCGCTGTACGTGATCGTGCCTTACGGGCTCGGGATCGTGTTCAGCCAGAAGGAGGCCGAGGCGGCCGCCGGCAAGGCCCACGTGGGGCGTCTGCACTGGGCGCCGATGGTGATCGTCGGGTTCTTCACCATCATTGCAACGGTTCAGGCCGTGCTGATTACCCTCGCGCACAATGGCATGCCGGACCGTTTCATCGGTACCCTGCTGCCCGAGCCGGACGCCCCCGTGGAGCGCGTGACCTCGGCGTTTCCGGGGCTGGTCGACGGCTTCGAGGATCGCGACCAGGCGCTGGCGGTGCATCGCATGAGCGAACTGGAGCAACAGGCTTCGCGCGGCTGGGAGATCCGGCAGGGCTGGCTGGGAGAGCCCCGCAAGGGGGAGACCGAGACGCTGCGGGTCGAGGTCCGCGACGCCGAGGGCCAGCCTCTGGAAGGGGCCGAGGTCTCGGGTACCTTCCTCTGGCTCGCCGACCATCGCAAGGATCAGCCCTTCGCCATGCGCGAACGGGGTGACGGATTCTACGAGGTCGACGTGGCACTTCCCGAGGCCGGGCGCTGGGATCTGCGCTTCTTCGTCGAACGCGACGGGGCGCAGGTCGAACAGCAGGCGAACACGCGCGTTCACGGTCACTCGGGCTGACGGCGCGGGTCCCGATGAGGCCATGCGTCTGACCCTGTCGTGAGCCAGCATGCGGTGAACGAACCGGCGCTGTCGGATGCGGTGCCGGAGGAGCACTGTTTTCACTGCGGTCTCGAGGTACCCCCTGGTGCCGACTACCCGGTGGAGTTCGAGGGCGCCTGTCGCCCCACCTGCTGCCCCGGCTGCCAGGCCGTTGCCGGCGCGATCATCGAGCGCGGCCTGGGGTCGTATTATCATCATCGCACCGCGGCGCCGGCCGCATCGGGCGACAGCATCGTCCCCGACGAGCTGCGCGAACTCGAACTGTTTGACGCTCCGGCGGTTCAGCGCCAGTTCGTGACGGCCCGCGAGGCCACCTCCGGTGAACGTCGCGAGGCGTCGCTGATCCTCGAGGGCATCACCTGTGCGGCCTGCGTCTGGCTGAACGAGCGCCACGTCCAGGCACTGGACGGCGTCGAGGAATTCCGCGTCAACTACTCCACGCATCGGGCCCGGGTGACCTGGGACCCCGAGCGTCTGGCGCTGTCCGATATCCTGCGTGCGATCCGGGACATCGGTTATCGCGCCCATCCCTACGACCCCGGCACGCGCGAACAGGCGCTGGCCCGTGAGCGCGGGCTCGCCCTGCGTCGCCTGGGGGTTGCTGCCCTCGGCATGATGCAGGTGATGATGCTCGCCGTGGCCCTGTGGCTGGGGGAGGGGGATCCGCAGCACGAGTCGATCATCGATTTCATGCGCCTGGTGGCCGCGATCTTCGCCACACCGGTGGTGCTGTACTCCGCGATTCCGTTCTATCAGAGCGCGTGGCGGGATATGCGGCACCGACAACTGGGTATGGACGTACCGGTCAGCATCGCGATCATCGCGACCTACCTGGCCAGCGTGTGGGCGGTGTTCTCCGGCACCGGCGAGCATGTCTATTTCGAGTCGGTGGTGATGTTCGTCTTTTTCCTGCTGACCTCGCGTTACCTCGAGCTGATGGCGCGCCAGCATGCGAGCGAAGCGGTGGATCGCATGGACCGTCTGGTCCCGGCGATCGCACGCCGGGTCACCGACAATGGCGAAACCGAGTCGGTGCCCGTGGCGGAGCTCGAGCCCGGCGATCGGGTGCAGGTACGCCCGGGTGAATCCGTGCCTGCGGATGGCGTGGTGGTGGACGGGCGGTCGACGGTGAACCGGGCCCTGCTGACCGGGGAACCCGAGCCGCGCCCGGCCAGTGCCGGTACCGACGTGGTCGGAGGCACGGTGAACGTCGAGAGCCCGCTGGTGGTGGAGGTCCGCCGGGTCGGAGCGGAGACCACCCTGGCGGCGATCCAGCGGCTGCTGGATCGCGCGCAGACCGCAAAGCCCCGGGTCGCGCGCATGGCCGAGGCGGGTACCGGGTGGTTCGTCGCCGCGGTGCTGGTGCTCACGCTGCTGGCCGGGCTTGTCTGGTATTTCCTGATCGACCCGGCCCGGGCCCTGTGGGTGATGGTCGCCATGCTGGTCGCGACCTGCCCGTGTGCCCTCGCCCTGGCGACGCCGGTGGCGCTCACCGCGACCACGGGGACGCTGACGCGCGACGGCGTTCTGCTGACCCGGGGCTCTGCGCTGGAGGTCCTGCCACGCGTCACCACCGTGTGTCTGGACAAGACGGGCACGCTCACCGACGGCCGGCCCCGGCGGGTGGCGACCGAGGTCCATGACCCGGCATTCGATCCCGAGCGTGCGCTGGCGTGGGCCGCGGCCCTGGAGCGGCATTCCGAACACCCCCTGGCGCGCGCGCTGGTCGCCGAGGCGGGCGGGCAGCCGGTCGCGGCCGGGGTCGAAAATCACCCCGGCGAAGGCCTGACCGGCACGATCGACGGGCATCACGTCGCCGTCGGCGGAGCGTCACTGATGCCCGCCGCGCCGCCGACCGGTCCGAACACCACGCCCGACCCCCTGGCCTCACCGGTGTGGCTGGCGGTGGATGGCCGAGTGGTGGCGACCTTCTGGCTTGCCGACACCCCGCGCGCCGAGGCCGCGGCCACGGTGCGGGCCCTGCAGGAGCGTGGCCTGCGGGTCATTCTGCTGACCGGCGACCGGCCCGAGGCGGCGGCGAGGTTCGCCGAGCGGCTCGGGATCACGGAAGCCCACGGCGGCCTGTCGCCGGACGACAAGCTGGCCCATGTGCGCGAACGTCAGGCACGTGGCGAGTGCGTGCTGATGGCGGGCGAGGGGGTCAACGATGCCCCCGTGCTGGCCGGGGCCGACGTATCCCTGGCCATGGGTGGCGGCAGCAGCCTGGCGCGCACCCGCGCGGACCTGGTGCTGCTGTCGGATCGCCTCGACCGCCTGCCGGGCGTGTTCGAGCGGGCCGGGGCGACGCGGCACGTGATTCGGCAGAACATCATCTGGGCCATCGGCTACAACGTCGTGGCCCTGCCCGTGGCCGCCTCGGGCATCCTGACTCCGTGGCTGGCCGCGCTGGGGATGTCGCTCAGTTCGCTGCTGGTGGTGGGCAACGCCCTGCGCCTGCGGCCGCCGCGCCCGCGTGACTCGACCTGAACGGTGCCCGCGCGGGGTTTTGACGCCCGCGGCTGCCTCCGTACACTGGAGGCATGAACATCCTGTACCTGCTCATTCCGCTGGCCATGCTGTTCGCCCTGGTGGTCGGACTGCTGTTGCTGTGGGCGATCCGCTCCGGACAGTACGATGACCTCGAGGGGCCGGCCCACCGTATCCTGATGGACGACGATGACCCCAGGATTCCCACGCAGCCTCCGGCCAGCGGGTCCGGCGGGCGCGGGGCGGCGAAGGAGCGGCGTGAGGACGACGGGCAGGCCCCGACCTCCCGGCGCCCGGAGGAGGCCGGTTCGGACACGCGCGACGGTTGACCCCCTTGCGCCCCTCGCCGAAACGTCTTAATCTTGCCCACGAAAACGTAATGGATCTTGAGGTGGCGTCATGGGTGGCTGGTTTACCTTCGAAAACTTCCCGCTGACCCTCACGGCTGTCCTGGTCGTCTGGTCGTGGTTCAGCTTTTTCTCGGTGATCCTCTTCGGCTGAGGGGCTACCGAAAGACCGCTAACGAAAAAGCCCCCGGCGACGCGAATCGCCGGGGGCTTTTTCGATCACGGCCCCTGCGAAAGGGCGCGGATCCGAGACTCAGTCAGCGAAGGCCGTACGGATCTTGCGGATCGCGGCATTCTCGATCTGCCGGATGCGTTCGGCCGAGACCCCGTATTCCGCTGCCAGCTCGTGGAGGGTCGCCTTCTTTTCGCCCATGTAGCGGCGCATCAGGATGTCGCGCGAACGCTCGTCCAGCTCTTCCAGGGTCTCGCCCAGACGCGAACTGTAATGCGCGTCCCAGTCGGCCTCCTCGGCCACCCGGGCGGGGTCGTCGCTCATGTCCTCCAGGCTCAGGCGCTGTGCCGGTGCGAGGGCTGTCCGTTCGTCGTCATCGTTTTCGGGAAGCGGATCGAAGCTGGTGTCCTGGTTGGCCAGACGGTTTTCCATCTCCCAGACTTCCGCCTCGCTGACGCCGAGGTCCTCGGCCACCGCGGAGACTTCCTCGCGGTTCATCCAGCCCAGGCGCTGCTTGGCGCTGCGCAGGTTGAAGAACAGCTTGCGCTGCGCCTTGGTGGTCGCGACCTTCACAATCCGCCAGTTGCGCAGGATGTATTCGTGGATCTCGGCACGAATCCAGTGAACGGCGAAGGACACCAGGCGCACGCCCTTGTGCGGATCGAACCGGCGTACCGCCTTCATCAGGCCCACGTTGCCTTCCTGGATCAGATCGCCCAGCGGCAGGCCGTAGCCCCTGTAGCCGCGGGCCACGTGCACCACGAACCGCAGGTTGTGCAGAATCAGGCTGCGGGCGGCCTCGAGGTTGTTGCGCTCGTGCAGCTCCAGCGCGAGCTCGCGCTCCTGCTCGGCGTTCAGTACCTCGATCTGCGATACCGCCTGCATGTAATGATTGAGATCGCCCACCGGAACGGGCATGTCCGCGCGATGGGGCATCAGTGCCTGACTCATGGATTTGCATCCCTCCCTTCGTAACAGCTTCAACTTTAGCACTCAAACCATTCGAGTGCTAAACCCTCCGGGAGTTCCGCAATATGGGGTGTGCACCGCCGATTTCAACCCGGGGTCGGTCACGGGGATCACGGGGATCACGGGGCATCCCGCAGGGCGTGTCCGCTGCCCAGACGTGCGCCCGCCCAGCCGAGGATAACCGCCGCCATGACCACGCCCAACGCAACCTCGGGGCCCGGTAAACGCAGGGCATAGTCGATATCGAAGGCCCCGGCGGCCGTCTCCAGCGGCTCGCGCGCCAGCCAGGTGCCGAGGTAGAGCAGGAGCACGGCGAACAGCCCCCCGCCCAGCCCGCCATAGACGCCCCCATAGAGCGACGGACGGCGCAGGAAGCGGTGGGTTGCGCCACTGATCCGCGCGATGGTGATCTCCTCGCGCCGCTCGCGCAGTTCGGACGCGCTGGCCAGGGCCAGCACCAGCAGGGCACCCAGGCCCAGCAGGCCGGCGACGATCGTGAGGACCCGCGTACCGAGCTGGTACAGAGCGTTGAGTTGGCGCACCCACTCGTCATCACTGACCAGCGTGGCGTCGGGGAAACGCTCCGCCAGGGCCGTCTCGAGACGCGTGACCGTTTCCGGGTCGCTGCGCTCCGGCACCACGTCCAGGGTGTCCGGCAGGGGGTTGCCGTCCATCCAGTCGAGCAGGGCCGGATCGGCCAGGTCGGCGCGATAGTCCTCCAGGGCGCGTTCGGCCGGGACGGCCGTCACGCGGCCGACATCCGCGAGCCGCTCCAGCTCCCGCGCGTGCTCCTGCAGTGCGTCGGACTCGCCGGCTTCCAGATAGACTGCGATGCGCGGTTCATGGTCGACGTGGGCGGAGAGTGCCCGCGCATTGTCCAGCAGGACCCACAGGAACGCGGGAAGCGCCAGGATGAAACCCAGCACCGCGATGCTGATCAGGGACATGACCGGGGCCTGCAGCCGCCGTGCGAGGCTGCGCCGCGCGGCGTCCGCGTGGGCCTCGCGCCACGCGCCCAGGCGGTCGCGCAGGGCCCGGGCGCGGTTCATGCGCCGGCCTCCTGGCGCGCGCGGGCCTCGATGCGCCCGTCTTCCAGATGCAGCACCGGGTGCGGCATGCGTTCCACCAGATCCTGGTCGTGCGAGGCGACCAGCGCGGTCATGCCGATGCGGTTGAAATCGGCGAACAGCGCGAGGATCTCGCGCGACAGCGCCGGGTCGAGGTTCCCGGTGGGTTCGTCCGCCAGCAGCAGGGCCGGGCGGTGGACAATCGCACGGGCGATCCCGACCCGCTGTTGCTCCCCGGCCGACAGGGTTTGCGGCCGCGCGGTCTCGCGATGCAGCAGGGCGACCTTGTCCAGCGCCGCACGCACCCGGCGGCGGATCTCGGGTCGCCGGTACCCCATGATCTCCAGCGGCAGGGCGATGTTGTCGTACACCGGGCGGTCATACAGCAGGCGGTGATCCTGGAAGACCAGTCCGATGCTGCGGCGAAACTGCGGGATGTCGCGCGCGGAGAGCTGATCGAGATCAAAGCCGTTGACCCGCAGGCGGCCACGGGTCGGACGTTCCAGCCCGGCAATCAGGCGCAGCAGGGTACTCTTGCCCGCCCCGGACGGGCCGGTGATGAACGCCATCACTCCGGGGTCGATCTTCAGGCTGACCTGACTGAGGGCCTCGGAGTGGGAGCCGAACCGCTTGGTGACGCGCTGCAGGAAGATCATCGACGGGTCAGTCGTCGTCCCGGCCGAGCAGGGCCCGTACGAAGCGGCGGGCGTCGAAGGGCTGCAGGTCCTCGGGCTTCTCGCCCACGCCAATGAAACGTACCGGCACGCCCAGCTGTTCCGCCAGGGCGAAGATCATCCCGCCCTTGGCAGTGCCGTCCAGCTTGGTGACGACGATGCCGGTCAGGCCGAGGGCCTCGTGGAACTGCTGCGCCTGGCTCAGGGCGTTCTGCCCGGTGCCGCCGTCCACCACCAGCAGAACCTCGTCCGGGGCCTGCGCGTCCAGCCGGCCCATCACCCGCTTGACCTTGCGCACCTCGTCCATGAGGTTGGTCTGGGTGTGCAGGCGCCCGGCGGTGTCGGCGATCATCACGTCGATGCCGCGCGAGGTGGCGGCCTGCAGGCCGTCGTAGACCACCGAGGCGGAGTCGGCGCCGGTCCCCTGGGCGATCACCGGTACCTCGTTGCGTTCGCCCCAGTTCTGCAGCTGCTCTACCGCCGCGGCGCGGAAGGTGTCGCCGGCGGCCAGCATCACGGAGAAGTCGTCGGCGCGGAAGTGATGGGCCAGCTTGCCGATGGTGGTGGTCTTGCCCGCCCCGTTGATGCCCACCACCAGGATGGAGAACGGCCGACCCGGATCATCGGGCAGGGTCAGCGGTTCGGAGACCGGTTCCAGCACCTCGATCATCGCGTTTTCCAGCGCGTCCATCAGCGCTTCGGCGTTGTCGAGCTCGCGCCGCTTCACCTCGCCGGTGATTCGGTCCATGATCTTCTGCGTGGCTTCCAGGCCGACATCCGCCATCAGCAGGCGCTCTTCCAGTTCCTCGAAGAGCTCGTCGTCGATGCGCCGGCGGAACAGGCTGCCGAGATCGGCGTTGAGCACCTGGCCGGTTTTGGACAGGCCCTGGCGCAGGCGCTGGAACCACCCGCCGCGCGCCGGTTTTTCCTCGGCGGCCGGCGTGGCGTCGTTCGCGGAGTCTTCGGACTTTTTCTTTTTGCGGAAACCGAACATGCCGGGAGAGGTCTGTTGAGAGATGCATAATCTTAGGGAAACGCTGATCAATATGCACGTTCGCGCTCGAGTCGCTTTTGCGCGCGAACAAGGCGCGGCGACCGCCGTGCAGTCATTCTGCACAAGGGAGCCGCAACGCCGTGCGCGCGCAAAAGCGGCCGAGCCCCTTCGGGGTTGGCGCCCCGGGTTCCCCGATCCTGCGTTGCGCCGCTTGCGGGTAGAACCACTACCCGCTGCGCGACGCGCCTTGTCTCGGAAAACCCGGGGTGCCAACGCGAACGTGCATATTGATCAGCGTTTCCCTGGCACGAGGCAGGTTCACAACATGCGTGTTCACGTCCCGGGGTTGGCCCCGTTGCTGTTTTGCCTGACGGCCCTGTTCGCGGCTCCCGCCGCGGCATCCGGTTCCATCACCGACAATGTTGTCGAGACCCGTCTGGACAACGGTCTGACCGTCCTGGTGCTGGAGGATCGGCGGGCGCCGGTGGTTTCCACCCAGATCTGGTACCGCGTGGGCTCGGCCGACGAATACGGCGGGGTCACCGGCATCTCGCACATGCTGGAACACATGATGTTCCGCGGCTCCGAGGCCTTCGAGCCCGGTGAATTCTCGCGCGTCGTGTCGCGCCTGGGTGGTCGCGAGAACGCGTTCGTCGGGCGCGACTACACTGGCTATCACCAGCTGCTGGGCAGCGACCACTGGGAGACCCTGCTGGAGATGGAGGCCGAGCGCATGCAGCACCTGCGCCTGACCGAGGAGGAATTCCTGCCCGAACGCGAGGTGGTGCGCGAGGAACGCCGCCAGCGCGTGGACGACCGGCCCAACGCGCGTCTGCGCGAGGCGTTCATGGCCGCGGCCTTTCATGCCGATCCCTACGGCCAGCCGGTGATCGGCTGGATGAGCGACATCGACGAGTACAGCGTGGACGCCCTGCAGGACTGGTACGACACCTGGTACACCCCGGACAATGCGGTGGTCGCGGTGGTGGGTGACGTCGACGCCGAGGCGGTGGTGGCCGCCGCCGAACGCCATTTCGGCGATATCCCCGCCGGCCCCGGCGTGGAACGTCCGGCACGCAGTGAACCCCCGCAGACCGGTGAGCGCCGCATCACCGTGCAGGTGCCGGCCGAACTGCCCTACGTGATGATGGGCTGGAAGGCGCCGTCGCTGAACTCGCTGGAAGAGCCGGACGATGCCTATGCCCTGCTGGTGCTGGAGGGGGTGCTGTCCTCCGGCGAGGCCTCCCGGCTCGCCCGCGAGCTGGAGCGCGGGCGCGAGATCGCCGGCTCCGCCGCGGCCAGCTACAGCCCGTTCACCCGCCGTGACGGGCTGTTCATGCTGGGCGGGGTGCCGGCGGCGGACACCGATCCCGGGGAACTGGAGGCCGCCCTGCGCGAGCAGATCGAACGCCTGCGCGAGGAGCCGGTGGGCGAAGATGAGCTGGAGCGCGTGCAGGCACGGGTCGTGGCGTCCGAGGTCTACGGCCGCGACTCGGTGCATGCGCAGGCGTCGCAGCTGGCGATGCTGGAGACGGTCGGCATCGGCTGGCAGGAGCTGGGCGCCTTCGTCGAGCGGGTGCGCGCGGTCACCGCGGAGGATGTGCGCCGCGTCGCGCAGGAATACCTGGTGCCGGAGACCCTGACGGTGGGGATCCTGGATCCGCTGCCGCTGGACGAGCGCGAGTCGGAGGAACCGGCCGCCGAATATGGAGGTGAGCTGTGATTCGCTGGACAGGAGTGGTGCTGGCGGCGCTGTGCGCGGCGCCTGCGGCGGCGATGGAGATCGATCGCTGGGAAACCGACGAGGGCCTGCAGGTGTTGTTCGTCGAGGCCCCGGAATTGCCGATGGTGGACCTGCGCCTGACCTTTGATGCCGGTGCGGCGAGGGACGGCGAATTGCCGGGGCTGGCGCGCATGACCAGCCGGAGCCTGCGTCACGGCACGACGGCGATGGATGCCGATGCGCTGGCCGAGCGCTTCGAGTCCGTGGGTGCCCGTTTCAGTACCAGCTCGCAGCGGGACATGGCCGTGGTCTCGCTGCGCAGTCTCACCGAGACGGACTGGCTCGACACCGCGATGGAAACCCTGACCACGGTGCTCGCGGAACCCGCCTTCCCCGAGGGCGACTTCGACCGGGCGCGGCGCCAGGCCCTGCTGGGACTGCAGCGGGAGCGTCAGGAGCCGGACAGCGTGGCCGCGCGGCGTTTCCACGAGCTGGTTTACGCCGATCATCCGTACGCCAACTGGCCGGCGGGGGATCGCGAGAGCCTGGAGGCGATGAGCCCCGAGGACGCGCGCGGCTTCTTCGAGCGGTATTACACGGCGCGCAACGGCGTGCTGGCGATCACCGGCGGCGTGGATCGCCGGCAGGCCGAAGCTCTGGCGGCGCGGGTCTCGCAGGCCCTGCGGCCCGGTGAACCGGCCGAACCGCTGCCGCCGGTGCCGCCGCTGGAGGGTGCGGTGACGGAGCATGTCCCGTTCCCCTCGGAGCAGGCGCACATCCGCATCGGCGCACCGGCCCTGCGGCGTGGTGACGATGCCTATTACCCGCTGACCCTGGGCAACCACGTCCTGGGCGGAGGTGGCTTCACCTCGCGTCTGTTCCGCGAGCTGCGCAGCGAGCGCGGACTGGCCTATTCCGTCAGCAGCGGGTTCGGGTCGCGCGCCGCGGAGGGACCGTTCAGCGTCTCGATGCAGACCGGCACCGAGCAGACCGCCGAGGCGGTGGAAGCCCTGCACGAGCAGATCCGGCGCTGGCATGCCGAGGGCGTGGAGCCGGCCGAGCTGGAGGCCTCGCGCGCCAACGTGGTCAACGGTTTCCCGCTGCGCCTGGCCTCCAGCTCGGGGATCGTGTCGCATCTGGCCCTGATCGGTTTCTACGATCTCGGCGCGGACTATCTGACGCACTACCCCGCACGGATGGAAGCGGTGACGCTGGACGACGTGCAGCGGGCCATACGGGAACGGGTCGACCCGCAGGCCCTGGTCACGGTGATCGTCGGTGGCGAAGAACCGTAGGCGCGGGGCGGGTTCCGCGGGGCGGCGCGGCCACGAGTCCCGGGTCCGCATCATCGGCGGCGCGTGGCGGCGGCGCTGGCTGTCGGTGGCCGACGTGCAGGGCCTGCGTCCTACCGCCGACGCCCTGCGCGAGACCCTGTTCAACTGGCTGCAGCCGCATCTGCCCGGTGCGCGGGTGCTGGACCTGTACGCCGGTACCGGGGCCCTGGGGTTCGAGGCGGCCTCGCGCGGGGCGCAGTCGGTGTTGATGGTGGAGCGCGACCGGCGTGCCGTCGCGCTGCTGCAGCAGGCCGTCGAAGAGCTGGGCGCCAGCGGCGTGGAGGTGCGCTGTGCCGATGCGGCGCGTCTGCTGGAGGCGGGCCCGGACGTCGCCGCCCCGTTCCACGTGGTGTTCCTCGACCCGCCGTTCGAGCGCGACCTGCTCGCCCCGGCACTGCGCACCCTGGCGGGCGGGGGCTGGCTGGCGCCCGGGGGGCGCGTGTATGTCGAACTGGAAGCCCATCGCGACCCGGCGGAGGTGACGGGGGCGCAGTGGCACATCCTGCGCGAGCGCACCGCAGGGCAGGCCCGCGGGCTGCTGCTGGAGCCGGCGGAGCCGCTTTTTTGCAGTACCCCGGGGCATTCGCTACCGTAGGATCATCCGTTCAAGGCATTTCCATCCGCGTGCGGGGCCGGCGTCAGCGTCCCACGACCCGGCCGCCACGCTACCCATGCAAAAGGGGAGTCATCCATGGATGAATCATCCACTCCCGGTCTGTCCCAGACGCGCGTGCGCGGCTTCGGGGTCATCTGCAGTCCGGTCTTCATCATCGCCAGCATCATCATCGTGGCCTTCGTGCTTTTCGGGGCGGCGTTTTCCGAGACGGCCGAGGGCCTGTTCGTGCAGACGCGCGACGGCATCTCCCGTTACCTCGGCTGGTACTACATGCTGGTGGTGACGATCTTCCTGATCTTTGCCCTGTACCTGATGTTCAGCCGCTACGGCGGGGTGCGTCTGGGCGATCAGTTCGAGGCGCCGCGGTTCAGTTACGCGTCCTGGTTCGCGATGCTGTTCTCCGCCGGCATGGGCATCGGGCTGCTGTTCTTCTCCATCGCCGAGCCGATGTACCACTACATGTCGCCGCCGCATGCCGAGGGTGAATCCAGCGCGGCGGCGATGGAGGCGATGCGCTACACCTTCTTCCACTGGGGGCTGCACGCCTGGGCGATCTACATCATCGTGGGCCTGTCGCTGGCGTATTACGCCTACCGGCACAACCTGCCGCTGCTGATCCGCTCCTCGCTGTACCCGTTCATCGGCGACCGCATCTACGGCCCGTGGGGACACCTGGTCGACATCCTTGCGCTGTTCGGGACGATGTTCGGGGTCGCGACCTCGCTGGGCCTGGGGGTCATGCAGATCAACTCGGGCCTCAACTTCGTCTTCGGCATCGAAGAAAGCACGCTGAACCAGGTCGTGCTGGTCGCGATCATCACCCTGATCGCGGTGGGTTCCGTGGCCCTGGGCGTGGATCGCGGGATCAAGCGGCTGTCAAACTTCAACATCGGCCTGAGCGTGGTGCTGATCGCGCTGCTGCTGGTGCTCGGGCCCACGCTGTTCATCCTGCGGACCCTGGTGGAATCCACCGGCGTCTATGTCCAGAACCTGCCCGCGATGAGCCTGTGGGCCGATACCATCGAGGATTCCGGCTGGGCCACGACCTGGACCATCTTCTACTGGGGCTGGTGGATCTCCTGGGCGCCGTACGTCGGCATGTTCATCGCGCGGGTCTCGCGCGGGCGCACCATCCGCGAGTTCGTGACCGGCGTGCTGCTGGCCCCGACTGCGGCCGGGTTCGTCTGGCTGTCGGTGTTCGGCGGCACGGCCATGGGCTTCCAGCTCGAAGGCGTGGCCGACGTGGCCGGGCAGGTCTCGGAGCAGATGGAGACCGCACTGTTTCTGACCATCGAGGCCCTGCCGATGCTGGACTGGATGGCGATCGTGGTGATGACTGCGGCAACGCTGCTCATCGTCACCTTCTTCGTCACCTCCTCGGACTCCGGTTCGCTGGTGATCGACACCCTGGCCTCGGGTGACGTGCGCAATCCCACCGTGACCCAGCGCGTGTACTGGGCCGTGGCCGAAGGAATCGTGGCCTCGGTGCTGCTGGTGGCCGGGGGGCTGGGCGCGCTGCAGGCGGCGGCGATCAGTGTCGGCCTGCCGTTCTCCATCGTGATGCTGATCATGATGGTGGGGCTGTACCGCTCGCTGCAGCAGACCGAGGCGGTCACGCCCAGCCGCTACCAGCGCGAAGCGCCTCCCCCGCACACGTTGTTCGGCTACACCGAAGACCTCGACGACAAGATCCGCTAGGAGGCATCGATGTCACAGGTGGCACTGCTGGGCTGCGGGCTGATGGGAACCCCCATGGGCCTGCGGCTGCTGGACGCGGGGTTCCCGCTGCAGGCATACAATCGCACCCCGGCACGGGCCGAGGATCTGGCCCGCGCCGGGGCAACCGTGTATTCCACCCCGGACGCCGCGGTCCAGGGCGCGGACTGGGTGATTCTGATGCTCAGCGATGCCCGTGCCATCGAGTCCGTGCTCGCCGATCTGTCCCCGGGAACGCTCGACGGGCGCTGTTTCATCCAGATGGGCACCATCCTGCCGGCCGAGAGCCGGGCCCTGGGCGAGCGCGTGCGGACGGCCGGAGGGTGCTATGTCGAGGCCCCGGTGCTGGGGTCCATCCCGGAGGCCCGCGAGGGCCGGCTGCTGATCATGGCCGGTGCCGAGCATGAGGTGGACGTGGAGCGGGTCGCCCCGGTGCTGGAGGCGCTGGGCAGCACGGTCCGGCATGTGGGCGGCCCGGGGCAGGGCGCCGCGCTTAAACTGGCCTTCAACCAGCTGATCGCCAGCCTTACGGCGGCATTCTCCCTGAGCCTGGGACTGGTGCGGCGCGAGGGTGTGGAGGTCGACACCTTCATGGAGATCCTGCGCGAGAGCGCCCTCTACGCACCCACCTTCGACAAGAAGCTGGACAAGATGTGCACGGGGGACTTCGGCACCGCCAACTTCCCGGTCAAGCACCTGCTCAAGGACGTGCGCCTGACCCATCAGGCAGCCGCCGACGCGGGACTGTCCGACCCCTGGTTGCCATTGCTGGCGGATCTGCTCGAGCAGGCCGCCGATCGGGGGCTGGGCGATGCCGACTACTCGGCCATCTATTCGTCCATCGTGCCGGAGGCCGGCAACCGCGGCTGACCCGCGTCAGCGCACTTCGGCGAGCAGCTGCTGTGCCATGCGCTCGGCCTGCGAGCCGTAGCCGCCGCCGAACAGGTGGTCGTGGTTGAGGATGTGGTACAGGTTGTACAGCGTCCGGCGGGTGGCGTAGCCCGGATCCAGCGGCCGCTGTTCGGCGTAGGCGGCAAAGAAATCCTTCCCGGGGTGGCCGAACAGCTCCATCATCGCCAGGTCGGCCTCCGGGTCGCCGTAATAGGTGGCCGGATCGAACAGCGTCGGCCGCCCGTCGCCGAGGAAGTCCCAGTTGCCGCTCCACAGATCGCCGTGCAGCAGGGACGGCTGCGGGCGGTAGTCCGTAAAGAAGCCGTCCAGGCGTTCCTCCAGCTCGGCCAGCGTGTCCAGGCGCCCGCGCGGGGCCCCGCGGTCGCGGGCCAGGCGGCGCTGGAAGCCCAGGCGCTCCTCGCGATAGAAATCCACCCAGTCCGCATGCGGCCGATTGGACTGCGGCGTGGATCCGATGAAATTGTCCTCGTCGAGGCCGAAGCGGCTGGCGGTGTGCGAGTGCATGTCGGCAATGCCCCACGCCAGCGCGACCGCGTCGCGCGGGCCGCCCAGGTCCAGGTCCTCGATGATCAGGAAACGGGCGCCGGCGGCCTCGCCGGTGCCGATCACCGCGGGGATCTTCAGTACCTCGCAGCGCTGCAGTTCGGTCAGGCCACGGGCCTCGGCGGCGAACATGCCGGCGTGGTCGCCGCGGTTGAGCTTGACGAAGAAGCGGCGGCCGTCGGTGCCCTCCAGACGCAGGGCCTGGTTGATGGAGCCGCCGGAACGTGCGCTGCGGCCTGTCGCCTCGAACGGCACTCCGGTATGGTCCGTGATGCACCGGGCCAGGGCGGCGGTCAGGTCGTCGTCCCGTGCGCTGCTTCGCGTCATGTGTCTGTCTCCCGTGGCGGATGTGGCTGACAGGTTAACCACTACACACCCCGAACGTCAGGAGTCCCGAGATGGCCTTCCGCAAACTGGAACCACTATGCGACAAGATCGGGGCGGAGCAGATCCGCGCCGTGATCGACGAGTTTTACCGCCGGGTGTCGGCCGATCCCCGGATCGGACATCACTTCGAGCGCATCGAGGATTTCGAGGATCACGTGCGCCGGATCAGCGATTTCTGGTACCAGAACCTGGGCGGGCGTCTGGAACAGCCTCCGACCATCGACATGGTGGGCAAGCACGCGCCGCTGAAGCTGACCGAAGACGATCTTCAGGCCTGGATGGAGCACTTCCGCGCGACCACCGACGAGATGCTGGATCCGGCGCACGCGAAGGAATGGCAGCAGCTGGCCGAGGGTATCGCCAGCCGCATGCGTCAGGACATCCTGACCGGCTGAGGCGGCGTCAGCAGGGGTCCGCGCCGCCGCCGGGGAAGCCGCAGTAGCCGCGATTCAGGGCGATGTCGTCCCCGCCGTGCACCTCGCGCAGATGGGCCTGACGGGCCTCGGCCAGGTGCGATTCCGCGGTGACCGGATACAGCAGGCTGGCCATCGACGGCGGTTCCTGGCCGAGACGCACGGCGTACAGGATGCGGTAGGCGTACACCCGGCGGATGTACTTGCGGGTCTCGGAGAACGGGATCAGTTCCGCCCAGATGTCCGCATCCAGGGTCTCGCCGTCTTCCGGCAGCCATTGCCGGACCCGGTGGGCCCCGGCGTTGTAGGCGGCGGTGGACAGCAGCCCGTGGCCGCCGAAGCGCTCCTGATTGCGCCCGAGATAGTAGGTGCCCAGGCGGGCATTGTTCGCGGGCTCGAGGATGTCCCAGTCGGAATTCACCTGCACGCCCGCGGCCGAGGCGATGTTGCGCCCGGTGGCCGGCATGATCTGCATGATGCCCAGCGCGCCCGCGTGTGAACGCACGTCATGCAGGAAGGCGCTCTCCTGGCGTGCGACCGCCATGGCCCAGGCCGGATCAATGCCCTGATCGCGGGCGCCGGCAACGATCAGATCGTCGAAGGCCAGCGGGAAACGCAGTTCGACGTCGTCCCACTGGCGCGCGCGGGCCACGGTGAAGATCGCCCGGTCGTGCCAGCCCCATTCGGCGAACTCGTGTGCCGCGGCCACCCGCTCGTCGTTGTCCATGCGCGCGACCGCGTGCTGCCATTCGCGCCGCGCCTCGGTGTGGCGATCCAGCCGCAGCAGTTCGCGCATCCGCAGCATCGCGGGCTGGTTGCGCACGCGCACCCGCAGGCCGTTGTCCAGATCCGCGCGCCGATGTCCGATACGGTAGGGCTGCCCGATCCGGTCGGCGGCGAGAAACCCGTGGAAATTGCGTTCGGTGGCGGCCCGCTCGTAATGATCGCGGGCGCTGTCCGCATTGCCCAGGGCCTCTTCGGCGCGCGCGAACCAGTAGCGCCACTGGGCCTCTTCGCGGGTTTCGCGCGGCATGGCGCGGACCGCGTCGCGCACGGTTTCCCAGTCCCCCGCCCGCAGGGCCACGCGTACCTGCCACTGGCGCAGCTGGGCGTCGAAGACCTCTTCGTCCAGTCCGGCGAGGAACTCGGGGGCCTCGTCGCGGTAGCGCACCGCCAGGCGCAGGCCCAGGGCGTGGGCCACCGCGTTGCGGCCGTCGCTATCCAGGGTCGCCGGGCCGTTCGCGGCCCGCTCCTGCCAGGCGTCCAGGGCGGCGTCCAGGTCGGAGCGGATCCAGCGTTTCCAGGCGTCCTCGGCCATGGGGCCGGCCTGCGGGTGGTCGCCGGCGTCGAAGTCGGCCCGGGCGACCCGACGCGGCCGTTCCCGGAGGTTGAGCCAGCGCTCGGCCCAGGCTTCGTCGTCACGGTCGAGGTAGCGGCGCAGGTAGCGGGCCAGCCCGGTCTGGCCGGCGTCCATGGCGAGGGCGAAGCGCTGCATCGCCAGTTCACTGGTCAGGCCGTCGGCATCCCGCCAGGCGTCCAGAGCCGGGTCACAGGCCGAGGGCCGCGAATGGCCGTGCAGCCAGATCGACTCGATGTCCTCCAGCGCGGCGTCGTCCTCGCCTCGGTCCAGCAGGGCCTGGCGGCGATGGCAGTCCTGGGTCACCCTCATGGAACGCTGGTCGTCGACCATCTCCAGCAGGGTATCCCATTCGGATTCCTCGCCCAGATGGCGCAGGTAGTTGGCGTACAGGCGGTCGGCCAGCGGGGTATCGCCGTGATGCTCGAGGAATTCCCGCACCGCGTCGGGTTCTGCCCGCCCAAGGTCACGGGCGAGGCGGCGGTAGTCGAGATACGGTGCGAGGGGGTAATCGGCCAGGGTCTCGCGCGCGCGCTCGAACGCCTCGGTGTGGCCCCGGTTGAGCGCCCGTTCGGCGGTGACGAACAGGCCGCGCTCGAAGGCGTAGCGAGTTTCTTCCGCGCCGGAACCGGAGTCCGCGGCAGAAGGGCCGCCGACCAGCAGGGTCAGGGTCATGGCGAGGACCATGCCGGGGGTGCCGGCGATCAGCCGCTGACGAATGCGCATGCCTGTGTCTCCTGAGCCTCCGCGTATTCCACCATCATCCGTCAGGTCCGGCGGGCTGGCAATCCCCGTGCCCGTGTTTTGCGCGGCATGACGCGCAATGCCGCCCGATCAGCCGGAAAGCAGCAGGCTCTCGCCGCGGGCCAGCCCGTCGAGGGTCCAGGAGGCGACCCGGTAGCGCACCAGGCGCAGGGTCGGATGGCCGACCGCGGCGGTCATGCGCCGGACCTGGCGGTTGCGCCCTTCGTAAAGGGTGATCGCAAGCCAGCGGGTGGGGATGTGGCGGCGAAAGCGCACCGGCGGGTCGCGTTCCGGCAGGTCCGGCGGGTCCATACGGTCGACCTTCGCCGGCAGGGTGAGTCCGTCGCGCAGTTCGACCCCGGTGCGCAGGGCCTCCAGCGCGGCCTCGTCGGGCTCGCCTTCCACCTGCACCCAGTAGGTCTTGCCCGCGGAGTCGGGGTCGGGGCGGGTGATGCGGGCGTTCAGAGCGCCATCGTCGGTGAGCACCAGAAGGCCCTCGGAATCGCGGTCCAGACGTCCGGCCGGGTGCACGCCGGGCAGGTCGATGTAATCGGCCAGGGTGGGACGGCCCTCGCGGTCGGTGAACTGGCTGAGCACGCCCCAGGGCTTGTGGAGCAGCAGGATCCGGCTCATGTCAGTCGCAGCGCAGGGTCACCCGGTCGGCGAAATGGCGCCCGAGGTTCTCCTCGGGCTCCGCGCCATAGTCCAGGGCCATGGCGCGGGCGACCATCGCCGGGTCGGGCCGTGGCCGGTCGACCTCGACTTCGCATTCCGGTGCCCCGCGCACCTGCGGAGGGCGTTCGTCAGGGTGCAGGATCTCGATGAAATAGGTGGGATCAAAGACGCGGTAAGCCACCGGCGTCCGCGCCGGGTCGGGCGCACCCTCGAGCGCCAGGGTGAAGCGGTATTCCAGGGTGTCTCCGTCCTTTTCCATCCGCGCCTCGCCCTCCGGCCGCACCTCGATCGCGTGGCCTTCGGCCTCGAAGTGCGTGTACCAGTCGTATTCCTCCAGATTGTCGAGGATCTCGCGCGCCAGCGCGTTCAGGCGCTCGACGTCGCTGTCGCCCTCCTGGTGGGCCAGGGCGTCTTCGTGGAGGTATTCGGAGTACATCGGGTCGAATTGCCACAGGTGATGCATGCGCACCAGCTGGCCGGTGGCGTCGCGCTCGAAATCGACCTCGAGATCGATCCAGGCGTGCGGATGGGCGGCTGCGGTGCCGGGCAGGCCGGCCGTCGCGGCCAGCAGCAGGAATGCGGCAAGGCGCGTCGCCAGGCGCGGTTGAATGCGGACCGGGTTCATGCCGGGATGGCCTCCGGGGTCGGGGCGGCCACATGCAGCAGCCGCTCGTGGTAGTCGGGGTGCACGCCGAGGTCATGCAGCCGGGCGTGTATGTCACTGACCGGTCCGCGCGGCTGCAGTTCGGCGGGCAGATCGGAACCCCGGGGGAGTCCCGGGAGGTCGTTCACCAGACCGGTCAGCCGGCGCGACAGACGCAGGCGTTCGGGATCGGCGGCGATCGCCTGCGCGAGGGCGGTGGCGCGGCGCAGGTTGCAGCGGCGAACCGCGTCGGGATCGGCAAGTACGCTTTCCAGGTCGCCCAGGCGGCGCAGGATGCGGGCCGCTCCGCGGGGGCCCAGGCCGTGGATCCCCGGGATGTTGTCGCTGCGGTCGCCGGCCAGCGCCAGCAGGTCGGCCACCTGGTCGGGGCGCACGCGCAGGCGCTTCTCGAGGGCCCGGCGATCCATGGGCCGGCCGCGTTCCGGGTCGTGCAGGTGGTCCCGGTCGCCGAGGATGGTCTGTGCCAGATCCTTGTCGGCGCTCATCACCGCGACCGGCAGCCCCGCCGTGCGCGCGTTGCGGGCCAGGGTGGCGATCAGATCGTCGGCCTCGTATTCGGGGTGTGAGAAGCGGGCCAGCCCGAGGGCGTCCAGCAGCTCGCCGATCCGCTCGAACTGAGCCCGCAGTTCGGGGGGTGCCGGCGGACGATGGGCCTTGTACCCGGGGTCGAGGCGGTGGCGGAAACCGCGCCGCAGCGAGGTGTCGAAACAGAAGCCCAGCGGCCCCGGGGCACGCCGTGGCAACCACTGGCACAGGGAGTGGACGAAGCCGTGCAGCGCACCGCCGGGCCGGCCCTGCGGGTCGGGGTCGAGGCCGCGCGCGAACCAGGCACGGAACACGAAGATGCTGGTGTCCACGACCGTGCAGGTCGGGCACGGGGCGGGGTCACTGCAGGCGTTCAAGATCCTTCCGGATGCCGGCGATGGAACGCTCGAGATCCGCCTGTTCGTCGGCCTGGAGATCCAGTTCCACGATGCGTTCCATGCCCCCCTGGCCGAGGATGCAGGGGACGCCGGTGGCGACATCGCGCTGGCCGTATTCGCCGTCCAGCAGCGCGACCGTGGGCAGGACCCGGCGCCGGTCGAGGGCGATCGCCTCGACCATCTCGGCGATCGCCGCGGCCGGGGCCGCATAGGCGCTGGAGGTCTGCTTGAGGGCGAGGATCTCGGCGCCGCCGTGGCGGGTGCGCTCGACGATGGAGTCGAGGGTTTCGCGGTCGAGGAACCGGTCCAGCGGGATGCCGTTGACATGCGAGTAGCGCAGCAGCGGGACCATGGCATCGCCATGCCCGCCCAGCACCAAGGCCTGGATGTCGTGCACCGACAGGCCGGTCTCCAGCGCGATGAAGGCGGCCATGCGCGAGGTGTCCAGCACGCCCGCCTGGCCCATGATCCGGTCGCGGCTCCAGCCGGTCTGCTGCGCCGCGCGCCAGGTGAGCACGTCCACCGGATTGGAGACCACCAGCAGGCGACTGTCGGGGGCGTGGCGCCGGACCTGGTCGAGGATTTCGTCGAGGATCGCGACGTTCTTGTCGAGGACATCGGAGCGCGACATGCCCGGCTTGCGTGGCAGCCCGGCGGTGATGATCACCAGTTCCGCACCGGCGATGACGTCCGCCTCGTGGGAACCGGTCAGGCGGGTGTCGAAGCCCAGCAGGGGCGCGGTCTCCTGGATATCCAGTGCGGCCCCGGCGGCGGTCCCTTCATGGACATCCAGCAGCGCGATCTCGCGGGCGAGGTCACGGCGGGCAAGGAACTGCGCGGTGGATTCCCCCACCCGCCCGGCTCCGACGATGGCGATCTTCTGCATGGCCTGCGCTCCTCGGACTGTGTGTTCAGGTTCGCGCCACGCCGCTGTCGCGGGCCGCCCGGGCCACCGCCTCCGGGATGGTCTCGATCAGGCGCGGATCGAACGGCGTGGGCAGGATGTAGTCCGGTCCGAACTCCAGGTGGTCGCGGCCGTAGGCGTCCAGCACGCTCTGCGGCACCGGTTCGCGCGCCAGGTCGGCGATCGCGTGGGTGGCCGCGACCAGCATGGCGTCGTTGATGCGCCGGGCGCGCACGTCCAGCGCCCCGCGGAAGATGAACGGGAATCCGAGCACGTTGTTGACCTGGTTGGGGTAGTCGGAGCGGCCGGTCGCCATGATCAGGTCGTCCCGGGTCTCGCGGGCCAGGTCCGGCTGGATCTCCGGGTCCGGATTGGACAGGGCGAAGATCACCGGGTTCGGCGCCATGCTCCGCAGCATGTCCGGGGTCAGGATGTCCGGGCCGGACAGCCCGATGAACACGTCCGCGTCGCGGCAGGCGTCCTCCAGCGTGCGGTCCTCGGTGTCCACCGCGAAGATCTGCTTGTGTTCATTGAGGTCTTCACGGTGGCTGTGGATCACGCCATTGCGGTCGACCATGTGGATGAGGTGCTTGCTCGCACCCAGGCGCACCAGCAGCTGCATGGATGCGATGCCGGCAGCTCCCGCGCCCACGCAGACGATCCGGGCGTCGGCCAGGTTCTTGCCCTGGATGGACAGGGCGTTGAGCAGGCCGGCGGCGGTGATGATGGCCGTGCCGTGCTGGTCATCGTGGAACACCGGGATGTCCAGGCGTTCGCTCAGGCGGCGTTCGATCTCGAAACAGTGCGGCGCCGCGATGTCCTCGAGGTTGATGCCGCCGAAGCCGCCGGCGATGCGCGCCACGGTATTGATGAAGTCCTCGGGCTGGGCGGCGTCGACCTCGATGTCGAACACGTCGACCCCGGCGAAGGTCTTGAACAGCACGCCCTTGCCCTCCATCACTGGTTTGGAAGCCAGCGCGCCGGTGTTGCCCAGGCCGAGAACCGCGGTGCCGTCGGTGATCACGGCCACCAGGTTGCCCTTGCCGGTATAGCGGTAGACCTCGTCGGGGTTGTCGGCGATGGCGCGCACCGGGGCCGCCACGCCGGGCGAATACGCCAGCGACAGGTCGTCCTGCGTGGCGGTGGGCTTGGTGACGTGGATGGCCAGTTTCCCGGCCGGTTCGCGGGCGTGGTAGTCGAGGGCGCGCTGGTTGAAATCGTCGGACATGATTGCGAACGGGCCTTGTGCGGGCGGTGGGTTCAGTTGACCGGGTGGGTCGGCAGATCATTGCGGTCGCGGGCTGCCTCGTACAGCGGTCGTACCTCGTCGGCCAGCCGGGCGAGCTCGCGCTGGCGCCCTTCCGGCGCCGGGTGGGTGCTGAGGAACACCGGGTGGCGGCTGTCGCCGGACTGCTCGGCCATCTTGCGCCACAGCGCCGGGGCGGCGTCGGGGTCGTAGCCGGCGCGGGCCGCCAGTTCGATGCCGATCTCGTCGGCTTCGGTTTCCATGCGCCGGCTGTGGGGCAGCTGCACCGCCAGCACCGCGCCCAGCGCGGCGCCGGTCAGCGCCAGCTCGGAGCGGTCGCCGGTGATGGCGAAGCCGGTGACCGCCAGATTGGAGGCCATCGCCACCGACATCTTCTCGGCGCTGTGGGCGGACAGGGCATGGCCGATCTCGTGGCCGATGATCTGCGCCAGTTCGTCGTCGGTCAGTTCCAGCTGTTCGATGATGCCCGAGTAGATCGCCATCTTGCCGCCGGCCATGGCGAACGCGTTCAGGGTGTCCGGCGCCTCGATGACCGCGATCTCCCAGTCCCAGTCCGCGGTTTCGGGGCGGTACTCGATGGCCTGTGCCACGACCCGGCCGGTGATGCCGTGGACCCGTTCGGTCATCTCGGGATCGGTGTTGATCCGCCCCTCCTCGCGCGCGCCGGACAGCATTTCGACGTAGGCCTCGCGCGAGGCGTCGATCGCCTGGTTTTCGGAGACCAGCATTAGCTGGGAGCGCCCGGTCACCGGGTTGGTGGTGCAGGCGGGCAGGCCCAGGGCCATGCCCAGCACGGCGATCAGGGCCAGTACCGGCAGACGCCGGCGCAGCGGACGGAACAGCGAGTTCATGCGTGACCAGTTCATGCGGTTTCTGCCTGCAGGACCCGCGGGGTCGCGGGATAATGACACCCCTTCAGCATACACCCTGCGGGCCGCGGAGCGGAGCCCGCACGCAAACGAGGGCACCCCGAAGGATGCCCTCGCCGGATCGGCCACGCCGGCGGGGCCGATGGGCCGCCGCCTGCCTGCGGGGCCGCGTGATGCGACCTCGCGCGGGACTTCAGAACGCGAAGCGGCGCTTGAACTTGTCCACCTGGCCGGCGGTGTCGACGATCTTCTGCTTGCCGGTGTAGAACGGATGGCACTGCGAGCAGACGTCCAGGTGCATCTCGTCCTGACCCAGGGTGGAACGGGTCGTGAACTTCGTGCCACAGGTGCAGATCACGTTGACTTCGCGGTATTGGGGATGGATCTCGGCTTTCATGGTCGACTCACGCGTGTTCGGGCGAAAAGTGCGCTAGCATAGCCGCCTCCTGTGGCCGGGCGCAAGTCGACGGCGGTCTTCGCGGCAGGCGGCCGCCGGTCCGGCCAGGTCGTTGTCCTGCGGGGCGTTGTGCCGGGGCGCGCGAGTTTTCCCCGAAACCTGTGGAAAACTTTGTGGACGAACTGTCACTGGATGGCGCCAGCGGCTTGCTGTGGCGCAGGGCCTTGAGTTGGTCAAGTTTTGTTCATTGTTGGTATGTTCCTGAAAATAAAGAATACTTTTTGTGTCAATGGGGCCGGGCCTGGCGCTGACCGGGGTCGGGGCCGGCGTGAAAGGGCGGGAGTCGCGTTGTGAATAACATGTCCGCATTGTCAAGCGCAGTGCCGCAGGTCGGCTTTGTCAGCCTTGGCTGCCCCAAGGCGCTGGTCGATTCCGAGCGCATCCTGACCCGGCTGCGTGCCGAGGGCTACGGGATCGTCGGGGACTACACCGGCGCCGACCTGGTGGTGGTCAACACCTGCGGGTTCATCGACGAGGCGGTGGAAGAATCGCTGGGGGCGATCGGCGAGGCCCTGGCGGAGAACGGGCAGGTGATCGTGACCGGCTGCCTGGGCAAGGATGCCGAGACCATCCATGAGCGCCACCCGGACGTGCTGGCGGTGACCGGGCCGCACGCCTACGAGGACGTGGTCACGGCGGTGCACGAGCACCTGCCGCCGCCGGCGGGCACCTTCGAGACCCTTGTGCCGCCGGAGGGCATTCGTCTGACCCCGCGCCACTACGCCTATCTGAAGATCTCCGAGGGCTGCAACCACCGCTGCAGCTTCTGCATCATCCCCGGCCTGCGCGGCGATCTGGTCAGCCGCCCGATCGGCGAGGTGCTGGCGGAGGCCGAGCGCCTGGCCGAGGCCGGGGTGCGCGAGATCCTGGTGATCTCGCAGGACACCTCGGCCTTCGGGGTCGACGTGAAATACCGTACCGGCTTTCATGGCGGGCGCCCGATCCGCTCGGATATCGCGCACCTCGCCGAGGCCCTGGGGCGGCTGGGGATCTGGGTGCGGCTGCACTACGTCTATCCCTATCCGCATGTGGACCGGCTGATCCCGCTGATGGGGTCCGGCGAGGAGGGCGGGCTGCTGCCCTATCTGGACATGCCGCTGCAGCACGGCCACCCGCGGGTGCTCAAGGCCATGCGTCGTCCGGCCGCGGCGGAGAAGGTGCTGGAACGGATCGCCGACTGGCGTACGCGACGTCCCGATCTGACGCTGCGTTCGACGTTCATCGTGGGCTTCCCCGGAGAGACCGAGGCCGAGTTCGAGACCCTGCTGGACTTCCTGCGCGAGGCGCAGCTCGACCGCGTCGGGGCCTTTGCCTATTCGCCGGTGGACGGGGCCGAGGCCAATGCCCTGCCGGACCCGGTCCCGGAGGCGGTGCGCGAGGAGCGTCTGGCGCGGTTCATGGAGGTGCAGGCGCAGATCAGTGCCGAGCGCCTGCGCCAGCGGGTGGGCACGCAGCCGGTGGTGCTGGTCGACGGCACCGATGAACACGGCGTCGTGGTCGCGCGTTCGGCCGCAGAGGCGCCGGAGATCGACGGGGTGATCCGTGTGCCGGATGCCGATCCCGACTCGGTGGAGGCGGGGGACTTCATCGAAGTGCGGGTCACCGCCGCCCGCGAGCACGACCTGATCGCCGAGGTCGCCGACCCGGACGAGTGATCGGGTCGGCCCCGATCAGTCGCCGTTGCGGCCCGGGGTTACGGGCTCCGGTTTCACGTCCCAGATCTTCTCCGCGTAGTCGCGCACCGTGCGGTCAATGGAGAAGAAGCCCATGCGCGCGATGTTGGTGAGCGCCGCGGCGTTCCAGCATTCCGGCTGCGCATACAGCGTGTCGGCCCGTTCACATGCCTCGCGGTAGGCGGGGTAGTCGGCGAGCACGAAGAACGGATCCTCGTGACGCAGATAATGTCCCAACTCCCCATGGGTGGCGCTGTCGTCACAGGTGAAATAGCCCTGCTCGATCATCTCCACCGCGCGGCTCAGCGCGGGCCGGCCGGCGAGCATCGCCTCGGGCATCTCGCCGCGGGCGCGGTGCGCAACCACCTCGGATTCGGTCATGCCGAAGATGAAGATGTTTTCTTCACCCACCGCATCGCGGATCTCGATGTTGGCACCGTCCAGCGTGCCGATCGTCAGGGCGCCGTTCAGGGCCAGTTTCATGTTGCCGGTGCCCGAGGCCTCGAAGCCCGCGGTGGAGATCTGCTCCGAGAGGTCCGCCGCGGGGATGATTACGGTCGCGGCGCTGACCTCGTAGTTGGGGATGAACACGCACTTCAGGCGGTCGCCCACCTGCGGGTCGTGGTTGATGACGTCCGCGACCTCGTTGATGACCTGGATGATGTCCTTGGCGCGCTGGTAGCCGGGGGCCGCCTTGCCGCCGAAGATCACCACCCGCGGGGGGACGTTCTCGCCGTCGCGGATGCGGTTGTACAGCTCGATGACGTGCAGCAGCTTGAGCAGCTGGCGCTTGTATTCGTGGATGCGCTTGATCTGCACATCAAAAAGCACGTCGGTGCGGATGCGGATGCCGGTGCGCTCGCGCACCAGCGCGGCCAGGCGCTCCTTGTTCTTGCGCTTGACCTGCTGAAACTTCTGTTGAAGCTCCGGATCCGCGACCCAGGGCTCCAGGGCGCGCAGGCGTTCAAGGTCGTACTGCCAGTCGTGACCGATCTTTTCACCGAGGAACTCGGTCAGCTCCGGATTGGCCTGGATCATCCACAGCCGGGGGGTGACGCCGTTGGTGACATTGACGAAGCGTTCCGGCCACAGCTGGTAGAAATCGGCGAACAGGGTCTGTTTCAGCAGCTCGGTATGCAGGACGGCGACGCCGTTGATCTGGTGTGAACCGACCACCGCCAGATGGGCCATGCGGACGTTGCGCCCGCCTTCCTCGTCGATCAGCGACAGCCGCTTGAGGCGTTCCTCGTCGCCGGGGAAGCGCCGGCGCACCATCTCGAGGAATTCGTGGTTGATGCGGTAGATGATCTGCATGTGCCGCGGCAGCACGCGGGTCATGAGGTCCACCGACCAGGTTTCCAGGGCCTCGGGCATCAGGGTGTGGTTGGTGTAGGCGAATACCTTGCGGCACAGCTCCCAGGCACGGGCCCAGTGCAGCTCATGGCGGTCCATCAGCAGGCGCATCATCTCCGCCACTGCGATCGCCGGGTGGGTGTCGTTCAGCTGGATCGCGACCTGGTGGGGCAGGTCGTCCAGGGTATAGCCCAGCTCCAGGTGGCGATCGAGGATGTCGTGCAGCGAGGCGGCGACAAAGAAGTATTCCTGCTTGAGTCGCAGTTCCTTGCCGATGGCGATGGCGTCGTTGGGGTAGAGCACCATGGAGATGCTCTCCGACTGGCTCTTGTCGGCCACCGCGCGGATGTAGTCGCCCTCGTTGAAATAGCGCAGATCGAAGTCGCGGGTGGCCTTGGCCCCCCACAGGCGCAGGTTGTTGACGTTGCGCCGGCCATAACCCGCGGTGGGGTAGTCATAGGCCATGGCCAGGATCTGTTCGCCGTCTTCCCAGGAGTAATGTACCGATCCGTCGCTCCGGTGGTGTTCTACTACCTCGCCGTAGAAGCGGATCGGGTATTTGCGTTCCGCGCGCGGGAACTCCCAGGGGTTGCCGTAGCGCAGCCAGTTGTCCGGGTGCTCGACCTGACGGTAGGGCTCGAACTGCTGGCGGAACATGCCGTATTCATAGCGGATGCCGTAGCCGAAGCCGGGATAGCCCTGGGTTGCCAGCGATTCGAGGATGCAGGCGGCCAGGCGCCCGAGGCCGCCGTTGCCCAGCGCGGCGTCATCCTCCCAGGCAACGATCTCGTCGTAGTCCTGTCCCAGCTGAGCGAGGGCCTCGCGGGTCTCGTCGAGGATGCCGGTGTTGCGCAGGTTGGCCTCCAGCATGCGCCCGATCAGGTACTCCATCGACAGGTAATAGACCCGCTTGACGTCTTCCGCGTCGAACTGGCGGCGGGTCAGCAGCCGGCGTTCGATCATGCGTTCGCGCACCGCGAACGAGGTGGCATCGAGCCAGTCGCGCTGGGTGGCCTGTTTCGGATCCTTTCCGACGAACCGCACCATGGCATCGCGGATGGACTGTTTCAGGCCCTCGGTATCGTGCGGGAGCGGGCTGAGCGGGGGGGCCGTCGTGTCGGCGCTGGTGGACATCTTTTTTCTCCGGGGGGTTGCGGCCGGACACGCCCGCCATCGACCCCGGCGCCGTTCAGGCGGGGCGGTCGATGGCGCGGTGTCCAATATCGGTACGGAAGTATATACCCTCGAAGCGGATTTCCCCGAGGGCGGTGTAGGTCTTTTTCTGCGCGTCGGCATAATCGGTCCCCAGACCAACCACGCACAGCACGCGGCCTCCGGCGGTGATGACCTGCCCATGGTCGTCGATGGTGGTGCCGGCATGGAACACGCGGGCGTCGGGAAGCGGCTCCACCGCCTCCAGGCCCTCGATCACATCGCCCTTGCGGTATGCGTCCGGGTAGCCCTCGGCGGCGGCGACCACGCCCAGCGCCACGCGCGGGTCCCAGCGGGCTTCCACCCGGTCGAGGCGGCCGTCCAGCGCGGCCTCGACCAGACCCGCCAGGTCGCTTTCCAGGCGCATCAGGATCGGCTGGGTCTCCGGGTCGCCAAAACGGCAGTTGAATTCCAGCACCTTCGGGTTGCCGTCGGCATCGACCATGATCCCGGCATACAGGAACCCGGTATAGGCCTCGCCGTCGGCGGCCATGCCGCGCACCACGGGTTCGATGACCTCGTGCAGGATGCGGTCGTGCAGGGTGTCGGTGACCACCGGGGCCGGCGAATAGGCACCCATGCCCCCGGTGTTGGGGCCACGGTCGCCGTCATCGCGCGCCTTGTGGTCCTGCGAGGAGGCCAGCGGCAGCACGTGCTCGCCGTCCACCATGCAGATGAAGCTGGCCTCCTCGCCCTGCAGGAATTCCTCGACGACCACCCGGTGCCCGGCCTCGCCGAAGGCATTGCCGGCCAGCATGTCGCGTACCGCGGCGCGCGCCTCGTCCGTGGTCTGCGCGAGGATCACGCCCTTGCCGGCGGCCAGGCCGTCGGCCTTCACCACGATGGGCGCGCCGTGGGTGTCGATGAACGCCAGCGCGGCGTCCTCGTCCTCGAAGCTGCCGTACGCCGCCGTGGGGATGCCGTGGCGCTGCATGAAATCCTTGGCGAAGGATTTCGATCCCTCCAGGCGCGCGGCGTCGGCGGTGGGACCGAAGATCGGCTGGCCGGCGGCGCGGAAGGCATCCACCACGCCCGCAACCAGCGGTGCCTCGGGCCCGACCACGGTGAAGGCGACATCCTCGTTCCGGGCCACGGCTAGCAGGCCGTCGATGTCGGTGGCGGCGCAGTCGACGTTCTCGCAGCCGGGTTCGCCGGCGGTGCCGGCATTGCCCGGCGCGACCAGCACCCGCGCGACCCGCGCGGACTGCGCCAGTTTCCAGGCGAGGGCGTGTTCGCGCCCGCCGCCGCCGATCACCAGTACGTTGATGGCCGTTTCGTTCATGAGCGTTCTCCTGCGGCCGCGATCAGTGGCGGAAGTGGCGCATGCCGGTGAAGACCATCGCGATGCCGTGCTCGTCGGCCGCGGCGATGACTTCTTCGTCGCGCATCGAGCCGCCCGGCTGGATCACCGCGGTGATGCCGGCGCTGGCGGCGGCATCGATGCCGTCGCGGAACGGGAAGAAGGCGTCCGAGGCCATCACCGAACCGGCCACCTGCAGACCCTCGTCGGCGGCCTTGATCCCGGCGATGCGCGCGGAATACACCCGGCTCATCTGGCCGGCGCCCACGCCGACGGTCTGCTGGTCGCGGGCATATACGATGGCGTTGGATTTTACGTACTTGCCCACCTGCCAGGCGAAGGCCAGGTCGCGGTTCTCCTGCTCGGTGGGTGCGCGCGCGGTGACGATCTTCAGGTCTGCGTCGGCCAGCGAGCCGCGGTCGGTGTCCTGCACCAGCAGTCCGCCCCCGATGCGCTTGTAGTCCAGCCCCGGGGCGGCGGGGGCGTCCGGGATCTCCAGCACGCGCACGTTCTTCTTCGCGCTCAGCGCGCGCAGGGCGCCGGGAGTGATCTCCGGCGCCATCACCACCTCGACGAACTGGCGACTGATGATGGCCTGCGCGGCGTCACCCTCCAGCGGGCGGTTGAACGCGATGATGCCGCCGAAGGCCGAGGTCGGGTCGGTCTGGAACGCGCGCTCGTAGCTCATCAGCTGGGACGGGGCGACCGCGACCCCGCAGGGATTGGCATGCTTGACGATCACGCAGGCCGCTTCGTCGAATTGGCGCACGCACTCCCAGGCGGCATCGGCATCCGCCAGGTTGTTGTAGGACAGCGACTTGCCCTGGTGCTGGCGGTAGCTGGCGAGGGCCCCCGGAGCCGGCTGCGGGTCGCGATAGAACGCCGCCCGCTGATGCGGGTTTTCGCCGTAGCGCAGGGATTCGACGCGCTCGAAAGTCGCGTTGAGCTGGCCCGGGAAGTCTTCCTGGTGACCGTCGTCATCCAGTGCCGACAGATAATTGCTGATCGCCGCATCGTAGCGGGCGACGTGATCGAACGCCGCCACGGCGAAGCGAAAGCGCAGCGGGGCCGGGATGCCGCCGTGTTCGTCCAGGGCGTCAATGATCGTGCGGTACTGGCCCGGGTCGGTCGCCACGGTCACGTCACGGTAGTTCTTGGCGGCCGCGCGCAGCATGGCCGGGCCGCCGATGTCGATGTTCTCGATCGCATCGTCCAGGGTGGTGTCGGGCCGGGCCACGGTGTTCTCGAAGGGGTACAGATTCACCACCAGAAGATCGATCGGAGGGATGTCATGGGTCTCCATCGCCCCGGCGTCCGTGTCCCGCCGGCCCAGCAGGCCGCCGTGCACCCGCGGATGCAGGGTCTTGACTCGTCCGTCCATGATCTCGGGGAAGCCGGTGTGTTCCGAGACCTCGGTCACCGGGATCCCGTGTTCGCTCAGCAGCCGCGCGGTACCACCGGTGGAGAGCAGTTCGACGCTGCGTTCATGGAGGTGGCGGGCGAGTTCCACCACGCCGGTTTTTTCGGAAACGGACAGCAGCGCGCGGCGCACGGGAGCCTGAGTAGTCATGGGACCTCGAAATCGCGTCAAAACGGCCATTATAGCGAAGGTGCCGGCCTTGTCGCGGCCGTTCGGGCGGGTGGGGTGCCGGACGGTGCGGCCGGTGGCGGGTTTGTAATTTGGGCGCAAAACCTTTAGCGTATAAAAACACTTTCGGACACAACGCCTGCGTTCCGACGCAACGCATGGCACCGTTTGCGATCCCCGAGCCAGGCGAGCGAAAGCCGCCAGACCACGGCTCGGCACCCGGGCAACCACCGAATCCTTCCGGGTGTCAGGAACCGCCGGCCAGGCCGGCGCCGGATGCTGGAAACAACGCATCCGTCTCGGGAGCCCGCGATGACGGGCCGCCCGTACCCGGTCCTCGCAGGAGAAGTTTCATGCCAGCGACCCGGGATGCGAGGTCGTTTTCGGTCATGCAGGTGTTGTAACCCGGTGCGTCCGCGGCCACGAGGGCTGCGGGTGCACTTCATTGCAGCAAAGCCAAGAGGAATCACCATGTCAGCGAACGTGAAGAACGATCAGGACTTCGGCGAGAAGCCGACGGAAACCCGCGATACCGACCATTACCTTGAGGAATACACCACGGGTTTTGTCGACAAGTGGGACGATCTGATCGACTGGGACAGCCGCGCCAAGAGCGAAGGCACGTTCTTCATCGAGGAACTGAAGAAGCGCGGCGCCAAGCGCGTGCTGGACGTCGCGGCCGGTACCGGCTTCCACTCGGTCCAGCTGATCGAGGCGGGCTTTGACGTGGTCACCGCCGACGGCAGCCCCGAGATGCTCGTCAAGGCCTTCGAGAACGGCCGTTCGCGCGGCCACATCCTGCGCACGGTGCAGGCTGACTGGCGCATGCTCAACCGCGACATCCACGGCCACTACGACGCCGTGGTCTGCCTCGGCAACTCGTTCACCCACCTGTTCAACGAGCACGACCGCCGCAAGGCCCTGGCCGAGTTCTATGCCGCGCTGCGCCACGACGGCGTGCTGATCCTCGACCAGCGCAACTACGACACCATCCTGGATCACGGCTACTCGTCCAAGCACACGTACTACTACTGCGGTGACAACGTGCAGGTGGAACCGGCCCACGTCGACGAAGGCCTGGCCCGTTTCCAGTACCGCTTCCCTGACGGTTCCGAGTACTTCCTGAACATGTTCCCGCTGCGCAAGGCCTACGTCCGCCGCCTGATGCGCGAGGTCGGTTTCCAGAAGATCGACACCTACGGGGACTTCCAGGAGACCTATCGCGAGGCCGACCCGGACTTCTTCATTCACGTCGCCGACAAGACCTATATCGAGGGCGAGGATCGATGAGCCAGGAGTATTCTGACGTCGTTGAAACGGCGCGCGACTATTACAACAGTGCGGACGCCGACACCTTCTACAAGATGGTGTGGGGCGGTGAAGACCTGCATATCGGCCTGTACGAGTACCAGGACGAGCCGATCGGTGATGCCAGCCGCCGTACCGTCGCCCACATGGCCGACCTGCTGGGCGAGCCGCAGCCGGAATGGCGCGTGATCGACATGGGCGCGGGCTATGGTGGCGTGGCCCGCTACCTGGTCGAGAACTACGGTTGTGACGTGACCGCGCTGAACCTCTCCGAGAAGGAGAACGAGCGCGATCGCGAGATCAACAAGGCGCGCAAGCTGGACCACAAGATCACCGTGGTCGACGGTTCCTTCGAGAAGGTGGACGAGCCGGACGCGACCTACGACGTGGTGTGGTCCGAGGATTCGTTCCTGCACAGCCCGAACGAGGACAAGTACAAGGTCATCCAGGAGGCGGCGCGGCTGCTCAAGCCGGGTGGCTGGCTGATCTTCACCGATCCGATGCAGACCGATGACTGCCCCGGGGGCGTGCTGGACCCGATCCTTGCGCGGATCCACCTCGATTCGCTGGCTTCCCCGTCCCTGTACCGCGATGCGGCGCAGAAGGCCGGGCTGCGCGAGATCGGTTTCGAGGAGCATTCCGGGCAGATCTCGACGCACTACGGTCGCGTGAAGCAGGAGCTGGAATCCCGCGAGGACGAGCTCAAGCGCTTCATCTCGCAGGACTACATGGACCGCATGAAGCAGGGCCTGCAGCACTGGGTCGACGGGGGCAACTCCGGGTACCTGACCTGGGGCATCTTCCGCTTCCGCAAGCCGGACTAAGAAGGCCCGTTATCGCGGGTCCCGCGGGCGTGCGTCGTCCGGGGCCCGCCCCGCCAGATTCCGCCCCGTCGACCCTCGGCGGGGCGGAAGCGTATCTTGTAGTCCATGCGGGGTGCGTTCGGGATCCAGTACCCGAGATAGACATGCGGCAGGCCCAGGTTCCGCGCATGCTCGATCTGGCACAGGATGCCGAACGTGCCCAGCGCACGGGCCGGAAGATCCGGCTCGTAGAAGGTATACATGGCCGACAGCCCCTGCGGCGTACGATCGGTGATGGCGACGCCGAGCAGTTGTCCGGCGCGGCGGAACTCCAGCAGCTCCACCGGGGCGCTGCGTTCCGTCAGCATGCCGGCGTATTCCTCGCGATTCATCTGCTCCATGCCGCCACCCGCGTGGCGGTTGCGCAGATAGCGCAGGAACAGCGGCATGTGTTCGTCCAGGTCGGCCTCGGTGCGACCGTCCCCCGCCCCCGGCGGGGCGCGATGTTCGATATCGAGGTCGGCGTTGGCGCGCAGGCAGCGGCGCTGGCTGCGGTTCGGCCGGAAGGTGGGCACCGGGATGCGCACCGGCACGCAGGCATCGCAGGCCGGGCAGTGGTGGCGATAGACAAAACGGCCGCTGCGGCGAAAGCCCTCGGCCAGCAGGGCCCCGAAGCCGGCGGCATCCAGCCGGGCCTCGGGGTCGACCAGCAGGGACTGCATCTCGCGCCCGTCCGTGATGTACGGACAGGGCTGCGGGGCGGTCAGATACCAGCGGATCGGGGATTCCTGCATTCCGCTATCGTGACAGCTCCGGCCCGGGGCGCCAATGCGTCCCGGGCCGTGACCCCGCCACCGGCGGGACATGACCGGAGTTCGATGCCCGGCATGCTAAAGTAATGACATTTGAAACCAATGGTGTACCGCACATGACGGCAACGCGACAAGATATCGAGAACGCCCTGAAAGAACGCATCCTGATCCTGGATGGCGGTATGGGCACGACCATCCAGCTGTACGAGCTGGGGGAAGCCGATTATCGCGGCGAGCGCTTCAAGGACTGGGAATCCGACCTGAAGGGCAACAACGACCTGCTCTCCCTGACCCGCCCGGACATCATCGAGCAGATCCACAATGATTACCTCGAGGCCGGCGCCGACATCATCGAGGCGAATACCTTCAACGGTACCCGCATCGCGATGGCGGACTACCACATGGAGGACCTGGTCCCCGAGCTGAACCGCGAATCCGCCAAGCTCGCGCGCAAGGCCGCCGACGCCTGGACCGAGAAGACCCCGGACAAGCCGCGTTTCGTTGCTGGCATCCTTGGCCCGACCAACCGTACGGCCTCGATCTCCCCGGACGTGAACGACCCGGGTGCGCGCAACGTCGATTTCGACACCCTGGTCGCTGCGTACAAGGAGGCCGCCGAGGCCCTGATCGAGGGCGGCGTCGACTTGCTGCTGATCGAGACGGTGTTCGACACCCTGAACGCCAAGGCCGCGATCTTCGCGGTCAAGACCCTGGAAGACGAGCTCGGGAAGGACCTCCCGATCATGATCTCCGGGACCATCACCGATGCCTCCGGGCGCACCCTGTCGGGCCAGACCACCGAGGCCTTCTGGAATTCGGTACGCCACGCGAACCCCGTGTCCATCGGCCTGAACTGCGCCCTGGGTGCGAAGGAAATGCGCCAGTACGTGGAAGAGCTGTCGCGCATCGCCGATACCCACGTCTCCGCGCACCCGAACGCCGGTCTGCCGAACGAATTCGGCGACTACGACGAGAGCCCGGAGCAGATGGCTGCGGATGTCGGCCCGTGGGCCGAACAGGGCATGCTGAACATCATCGGCGGCTGCTGTGGCACCCTGCCCGAGCACATCCGCGCCATGCGCGAGGCGGTCGAGAAATTCCCGCCGCGCAAGGTGCCGGAGGTTTCTCCGGCCTGCCGTCTGTCCGGTCTGGAGCCGTGCAACATCACCGACGACTCGCTGTTCGTGAACGTTGGCGAGCGCACCAACGTGACCGGCTCGCGCAAGTTCCTGCGCCTGATCCAGAACGAGGAATACGACGTCGCGCTGGAAGTCGCGCTGAACCAGGTCGAGGGCGGTGCCCAGATCATCGACGTCAACATGGACGAGGGCATGCTGGAGTCGCAAGATGCGATGGTCCGCTTCCTCAACCTGCTGGCCGGCGAGCCCGACATCGCTCGTGTGCCGGTGATGATCGACTCCTCCAAGTTCGAGATCATCGAGGCGGGCCTGAAGTGCGTGCAGGGCAAGCCGGTGGTCAACTCGATCTCCATGAAGGAGGGCGAGGAGAACTTCATCAAGCAGGCCGAGCTGTGCCGCCGCTACGGGGCCGCGATCGTGGTCATGGCCTTTGACGAGGACGGCCAGGCCGACAACGAGCAGCGCCGCGTCGAGATCTGCACCCGGGCCTACAAGCTGCTGACCGAGAAGGTCGGTTTCCCGGCCGAAGACATCATCTTCGACCCGAACATCTTCGCGGTCGCGACCGGTATCGAGGAGCACAACAACTACGGCGTGGACTTCATCGAGGCCACCCGTCGCATCAAGAATGATCTGCCGCACGCGCTGATCTCCGGCGGCGTGTCGAACGTGTCGTTCTCCTTCCGCGGCAACGAGCCGGTCCGCGAGGCGATCCACGCCGTGTTCCTGTACCACGCCATCAAGGCGGGTATGGACATGGGGATCGTTAACGCCGGTCAGCTGGCGGTGTACGACGACATCGACGAGAAGCTGAAGGAAGCGGTCGAGGACGTGGTCCTGAACCGTCGCGACGACGCGACCGACCGGCTGCTCGAGCTGTCCGAGGAATACAAGGGCCAGGGCGGCGGCAAGAAGGAAGAGAACCTCGAGTGGCGCGAGTGGGAAGTCAGCAAGCGCCTCGAGCACTCCCTGGTCAAGGGTATCGACACCTACGTGGTGGACGACACTGAAGAGGCCCGTCAGGCCTACGACCGCCCGATCCAGGTGATCGAAGGCCCGCTGATGGACGGCATGAACGTGGTCGGCGACCTGTTCGGCGAGGGCAAGATGTTCCTGCCGCAGGTGGTCAAGTCCGCGCGCGTGATGAAGAAGGCCGTGGCCCACCTGATCCCGTACATCGAGGCCGAGAAGACCGGTACCGAGAACAACGGCAAGATCCTGATGGCCACCGTGAAGGGCGACGTCCACGACATCGGCAAGAACATCGTCGGCGTGGTCCTGCAGTGCAACAACTTCGAGGTCATCGACATCGGCGTGATGCAGCCGGGTGCCGAGATCCTGAAGGCCGCCAAGGAGCATGATGTCGACGTCATCGGCCTGTCCGGCCTGATCACGCCCTCGCTGGAGGAGATGGCCAACTTCGCCGCCGATCTCGAGCGCGAGGGCATGACCACGCCGCTGATGATTGGCGGCGCGACCACCTCGCGCGCCCACACCGCGGTCAAGATCGAGCCGAACTACTCCGGCCCGGTGGTTTGGGTGAAGGACGCCTCGCGTGCCGTGGGTGTGGCCCAGAGCCTGATCAGCCCCGAACTGCGCGAGAACTACGCCGCCGAGATCCGCGAGGAATACGAGAAGCTGCGCGTGCAGAACGCCGGGCGCAAGAAGAAGGTCCAGTGGCTGTCGCTGGAGAAGGCGCGCGCCAACAAGCCGGAGATCGACTGGTCCGCCTACGCCCCGGCGAAGCCGAAGGCGCTGGAGACCGAGGACCTGCCGGGCGAGCCGACCGTGCTGCATCCGCACGGCGATGGCTCGGTGCTGCTGCGCTTCGATGACTTCGACCTGAACAAGGTCAAGGAGTATATCGACTGGACGCCGTTCTTCCATTCCTGGCAGCTGCATGCGGCCTATCCGCGCATCCTCGAAGACGAAAAGGTCGGCGAGGAGGCACGCAAGCTGTTCAAGGACGGCCAGGAGATGCTGCAGCGGATGATCGACGAGAAGTGGGTCACCTGCCGCGGCGTGGTCGGCTTCTTCCCGGCGAACAGCGTCGATCACGACGACATCGAGGTCTACACCGACGAGAACCGCAGCCAGGTGCTGAAGAAACTGCACCACCTGCGCCAGCAGACCGAGAAGCGTCGCGGTCAGCCCAGCCACTCGCTGGCGGACTTCGTCATGCCGAAGGAGGCCGGTGGCCCGGACTACATCGGTGCGTTTGCCGTCAGTGCCGGCGGTGACGTGGATGCGAAGGCCGAAGAATATGAAAAGGCCAACGACGACTACCACGCCATCCTTGTGAAGAGCCTGGCGGACCGCCTGGCCGAGGCCTTTGCCGAGTGCATGCACGAATACGTGCGCAAGTACTACTGGGGCTACGTCGCGGACGAGCAGCTCGAGAACGAGGACCTGATCGAAGAGAAGTATCAGGGCATCCGTCCGGCACCCGGTTACCCGGCCTGCCCCGAGCACACCGAGAAGGCCACGCTCTGGGAGCTGCTGCAGGCGGAGGAAAACGCCGACATGACGCTCACCGAGAGCTACGCCATGCTGCCGGTGTCGGCCGTCTCCGGCTGGTACTTCGCGCACCCGGAGTCGCGTTACTTCGGCCTCGGCAAGGTCAACCGCGACCAGGTCGAGGACTATGCGAAGCGCAAGGGCATGTCGTTCGAGGAGGCTGAGCGCTGGCTCGCGCCGAATATCGGCTACGACGACAGCGACGAGGCCAAGGCGGAAGCCGCGGCCGAGCGCGAGGCGCGCAGCGCGTAACCGCAGGGTCCGCCCTGCGACACGAAAAAGGCCCCGCCCCGTGCGGGGCCTTTTTCGTGGGTGGAATACCGTGGAAGACCTGTCCCGGTTTCCGCGCGTCGCCGGATGTTTGTATCCTGCAGGCATGACCCGGCGGGCGCCCGCGCCCGTCGCCCCATACCAACGGAGCCCCGCATGACCTCAGGTCAGGAAAGCGATTCCACCCAGCACGTCCTCACTCTGCGCCAGACCCGACTGGAGGACTACGACGACATCCGCGAAATCATGGAGCGGGTATACCAGGACCTGGACGGGGCCTGGAGCGAGGCGCAGTTCCGCTCCCAGGTGACGCGCTTTCCCGAAGGGCAGATCTGCATCGAGGACAACGGGAAGGTGGTGGCGGCGGCCATCAGCCTGATCGTCGAGTACAAGCGCTTCGGCGATCACCACAACTACTGGCAGATCACCGGCAACGGCTTTCTCACCACTCACGACCCGGACGGGGACACGCTCTACGGCGTGGACATCTTCGTGCACCCCGATTACCGCGGCCTGCGGCTGGGTCGGCGCCTGTACGACGCGCGCAAGGAGCTGTGCGAAAAGCTGAACCTGCGCGCAATCGTGGCCGGCGGACGCATCCCCGGATACGAGGCCCATCGTGAAGAGATGACGCCGCAGCAGTACGTGGAGAAGGTCAAGAACCACGAGGTCACCGATCCGATCCTGACCTTCCAGCTGGCGAACGACTTCCACGTGCGCAAGATCATCACGGACTACCTCCCGGACGACGAAAAGTCCGGGGCGTATGCCACGCTGATCGAATGGCTCAACATCTACTACGAGGAAAAGGAAAAGCTGATCGGCGGAAGCCGCTCGGACGTGCGCATCGGCGTGGTCCAGTGGCAGATGCGGCCTACCGCCGACCTCGATGCCCTGTTCCAGCAGGTCGAGTACTTCGTCGATGCGGTGTCGGGTTATCGGGCCGATTGCGTGCTGTTCCCGGAGTTCTTCAACGGACCGCTGATGGGGGCGTTCAACCAGGACTATCCGGCCGAGGCCGTGCGCCGGCTGGCGGAGTACACCGAGGACATCCGCGAGGAGATGGTGCGCCTGGCGCTGTCCTACAACATCAACATCGTCGCCGGGTCGATGCCCGAGTACCACGACGACGTGCTGCGCAACGTGTCCTACCTGTGCCGCCGCGACGGGACCTGGGACCGCCAGTACAAGCTGCACGTGACCCCCGACGAGATCGGCTACTGGGGCCTGCAGGGCGGTGAGGAGGTGCATGTCTTCGACACCGACTTCGGCAAGATCGGCATCCTCATCTGCTACGACGTGGAGTTTCCCGAACTTCCCCGTGTGATGGCCGATCATGGCCTGCAGATCCTGTTCGTCCCCTACTGGACCGATACCAAGAACGCCTACCTGCGCGTGCGTCGCTGCGCCCAGGCCCGGGCCATCGAGAACGAGTGCTACGTGGTCATGTCCGGTTCGGTGGGCAACCTGCCGCGGGTGGAGAACATGGACATGCAGTATTCGCAGGCTGCGGTGTTCACTCCGTCGGACTTTGCCTTCCCGCATGACGCGGTGGCGGCCGAGGCGACTCCCAACACGGAGATGACCCTGATCGTGGATCTCGACCTGGACAATCTCAAGGAACTGCGCAACCACGGTTCGGTGCGCAACCTGCGCGACCGCCGGCGGGACCTCTACGCAATCGACTGGAAATCCAGCCCCGTATAGTACGGCCTGGATCCAAAACGTGAAGGGCGTCCGGGGGTGTCCGCCCCGACGGGGTGGCTTTGTTCGGCGATCGTCCGTAATCTGAAGCATGGACAGGTCGATCGGTGCGTGCGCGCGGGAGGCCACGGAAAGGCATCGAGGCATTCAGGGGGTAACCATGGCGGAAGCAGTGACGAGCGAAACGCCCGGGGCCGGCGCCGGCAAAGGCGGGCCACGTACGGCCGTTCTGGTCGTGGATGACTCCAAGGTCATCCGCGTGGCCCTGCAGCGCATCCTCCGGGATACCCATACCGTGTACGAGGCCGCGGACGGGGAAGAGGCCTGGGCCCGGTTGCAGGAGCAGAACGACATCGGTCTGGTGCTGACTGACCTCTCCATGCCGAAGCTCGACGGGCAGGACCTCCTGATGCGCATCCGGGACGGCGCCGACGGCGTGCCGGCGGATCTGCCCGTGGGGATCGTTACGGGGCAGGAGAATGACGAACAGTCCGAGGAAGACTGGCGTTCCATGGGTGCGAACGCCGTGCTCAAGAAGCCGTTTGTCCCCGGACGGGTCCGCGAGGTCGTGGCCGAGCTTCTGCCCGAACACGCCGCACCCGATGAAGAGACCGAGGCCGAGCTGCGCCACCTGCGTGACGAGGTCGAGCGGCTGCGCCGGGAACTCATGCTGCGTCAGAGCTCCTCCGGCGACCGCGAGCTGCACAACGAACTGGAGCGGCTGCGCCAGGCCCTGGCGGAATCCCGCGATGATGCCACCGCGGCCTATCAGCGCGCCGACGAATATGAGGAAAAGAGCCGTTCGCTCGAGCAGGAACTGGAGGAGGCGCGTGAGCGCCTGAATCAGGCCAGCGAGGAGCTCGAACACGCGCATGAGGAGCAGGCGGACGAGGCCGCCGGGGCGGCGGCCGACGAGAGCCGCCAGCAGCGCGTGACCGAGCTGGAAGGCGAGGTGATCCGGCTGGAGCACGAGCTGGTCGAGCTGGAGCGCGAACGGGACAAGGCCCGGGAAGAGCGGGATGCGGCAAACAAGACCGCCGAGCGCTTGCGCAGGGAGCGCAATCAGCAGACCGAGCGCGCAGCGGCAGCCGAGACTGCACAGCACGAGCTGAAGACGCAGTGCTCCGATCAGGGGAGTACGCTGGGGCAGCTCCGCGCCAGCCTTGAACAGCGGGAACGCGAGCTGTCCGAGGCGGTGCACAAGAACAAATCCCTGCGCGCGCGCATCCGTGATCTGGAGCTGGAGCTCAACGGGGGGCCGAAGGCCGCGCCGGAGGCCGAGGGGCCTGCCTCGGAGCAGGGCGGGGAGACCGCGGCCGCGACCGGCTCCGGGAAAGCCAGCTTCGATCCCCCCAGCGATCGCCTGTGGTCGCGGCCATGGTTCCGCGGGGTGCTGGTGGCCGCGGTGCTGGCCGTGATCTTCCTGGGCGTACTGATCTACCTCCGGGGGTTCTGAGCCCCCCGGGAGGTTCGTGCAGCGCCCGCGTCGGGTCTACTTCAGGCGACGCTCCAGGGCCCCCAGCAGGTGCTGCCAGGAATCCCGGTCGGCGCGTTCGTCATAGCCCACCGGCATGTCGAAGCGCTCGGCGATGCTGTCGGCGTCGGGGTTGGTAAAGCTGTGCAGCACGCCACCGAAATCCACCAGGGTCCAGTCCGCGTCGGCGTTGTCCATCTCCTCGCGGAAGGCATCCACCTGTTCCTTCGGCACCATCGGGTCGGCCGCGCCATTGAAGACCAGGACTTCGGGCTTCAGGGTGTCGGCCGACGCCGGGTGCTCGGTGGCCAGTGCGCCATGGAAGCTTGCCACCACGGCCAGATCGGCTCCGGCGCGTGCTGCTTCCAGCGCCACCGTGCCGCCAAAGCAGTAGCCCACGGCCGCCACCGGCTGGTCCGCGGTCTGATCGTGGCCGCGCAGGTAGTCATGCGCTGCGCCGAAGCGCTCCAGCATCATGTCCCGGTTTTCGCGCACCTGCCCGGCGAATTCGCCGGCCTCGGACGGATGGTCCGCGGTGCGGCCGTCGCCGTACATGTCCAGCGAGAAGGCGGTGTAGCCTTCCGCGGCCAGCTGCTCGGCGCGGCTGCGGGCGTAGTCGTTGTGTCCCCACCATTCGTGGACCACCAGCACGCCCGGGCGCGGACCGTCGACCGACGGATCCCAGGCGATAAAGCCCTCGAAGGTCTGGCCGTCGTGCTCGTAGGTCACGGATTCGGTGTGCAGGTCGGCCAGCGCCAGGCCGGGGAACAGTGCGGCCAGCGCCACGGCGGCACTCAGGGTTCGCAGTGGTTGCATGGGGTGTCTCCTTGTCGAATCGCCGAATCGGCTTTTCGAGTATGGTCCCGCTCCGGAATGCGAACAAGAGCGCCCGTTCCGGGATGCGTCGGGGCAGCGCAGGGGCTAAGCTTGAGGAGCGGCGCGGAAGGGCAATGCCGCACGGGAGGAGATCCGATGAGCGACGAGACGGGCTTTGCAAGCCTTGAGGCCCGGGTGGAGGCGGCGGACCGGCTGCTGGCCATGCCGCAGGTGGTTTTCGAGGTCTCGCGGCTGCTGGACGACGACGAAAGCACCCAGCCGCAGATCGCTGCGGCGCTCGGGCGGGATCCCGGTCTGGTGGCCCATGTGCTGCGGCTGGCCAACAGCCCCGCCTATGCGCCGGCCCGTGGTGTGGATTCGATCGAGCGGGCGGTGGCGATGCTGGGGCGCGACGTCCTGCAGCGTCTGGTGGTGGCGAGTGCCGTGACGCGCTCCATGAACACCCTCCCCGAGCAGGAGCGTCTGCCGCTGGAGACCTTCTGGCGTCATTCGGCCTACTGCGCCGTCATCGCCCGGCAGCTGGCGCAGGAGGTGGCCCCGCGTGCGGCCGGCGTGGTCTTTCTGGCGGGATTGCTGCACGACCTGGGCAAGCTGCTGCTGTTCTCGCAGTCGCCCGAAGCGGCACACCGCGCCTTCCTGGCGAGCCTGGATACCGCGCAGGGCCCGTCGCCGCAGGCCGCCGAGCGCGAACAGATGGGCTTCGACCATGCCCGTCTGGGCGGGGCGCTGGCCGAGCGCTGGGGGCTGCCCGAGGCCCTGGTGGAGGGTATTGCCTGGCACCATGATCCGCTGTCCGCCAGCGATCGCCATCGACCCTCGGTGGCGCTGGTGCATCTGGCCAACACCGGCGCTCACCTCGCCGAGATCGATTCGCGCGACTGGGCCGATGCGCCGCCGCTGGAAGAACAGGCCTGGGCGATCGCCGGGGTCTCGCCGGAGATGCTGCTGCAGGCGGTGGAAGACGCCCAGCACGAGGTCCTGGCGGTGCAGGCCCTGTCCGATCCGGAGGTGGGTACGCCGGCCGGCTGATGGCCATGCGAGAACCCGGGCGGGGCGTCGGCGGTCTACCGGAATGACTGTGAGGAACTTGCCATGCCCCGTTGCTCCCGCGCTCGCTCTGTTCCCGGAATACCGTGTTCCAGCCGCATGGTCCGGTTGGCACTGCTGCTGATCGTCGGCCTCGGCGTGGCCGGCTGCGCCTCGGTGCCCGAACGGCTGGGGCCGCTTCCCGACCAGCGCCTGGATCTGGCCGCGGTGCGTGCCGATGTGGCTGCCGCCGAAGGTGCGCTCGTGGTCTGGGGCGGGGTGGTCGCAGAGGTCGAGAATACTGACGACGGGACCCGCCTGGAGATCGTCGCGCGCCCTCTGGGACGCGATGCGCGGCCGCGGGAAACCGATGTCTCCCCCGGGCGGTTTCGCGTGTGCGCGGACGACTTCCTCGAACCGCGAGACCATGCCCCGGGGCGCGAGGTGACCGTGCGCGGACGGATTGCGGGCAGCGAAGAAGGCCGCATTGGCGAGCATGCCTACGAGTTCGTGCGGCTGGAGGCCGAGGTCGTGCATCTCTGGGACCGACGTCCGTTTCCGCAGGACCGGCGGTACGATCCCTGGTACGACCCGTGGTATGACCCGTGGTACCACTCGGGCATGCCCCGCGGTTATTACGGGCCCGGCTGGCGTCACCCCCGTCCGCTGCATCACCATCCGTATCACGACGGGCACTTCCGGTGAATCCGATGTACGAATACAGATCCGGTAACCGTTGTTTGTCCCGTCGCGTGTCGGGCGTTGCGCGGGCTCTGCTGGCGGTCCTGCTGGCGCTGGTGCTCGCGGGTTGCGCGGCCACGCCGCTGGAGGCGCCGCGCCCCGCCGAACCGGTGGAGCCGCGCGCGGTTACCGCCGAGCGGCTGCCGCAGACCGACCAGATGTGGGGCGGCGTCATCGCCGAGGTCGACCACGGCCCCGAAACCACCGTGCTCGAGGTTCTGGCCTATCCGTTACGGGGGCAGGAGCCACGCACCGGGGCGGCCAGTCAGGGGCGTTTCCGGGTCGTGGTGGACGGCTTCCTCGATCCGGTGGATTATCGCCCCGGGCGCCGCGTGACGGCCACCGGGCCGGTCACCGCGGTGGAGACTGGCCGGATCGGCGAGGCGGAATATCGCTTCCCGGTGCTGGAAGCCCGGCAGCTGCACCTGTGGCCGGTGGGCGCGCCGTCCGCACCCGGCCGCGTGAACTTCGGCATCGGTATCGGGATCGGACTGTGACGTTTCCAATCGTTCTATTCAGGGAGTGACATGCAAGCCATTCTGTTCAACGAGCCCGGCTCCGCCGACGTTTTATACCTGGGCGAATGCCCCGATCCGGTGATCCGCGAACCCGACGAGGTGCGCGTGCGCCTGCTGGCGGCCGGCGTGAACCCGGTCGACACCAAGGTCCGTGCCGGTGGCATGCTGGTCGAGGGCGCGCCGCACAACACCCCCGGCTGCGACGGGGTGGGTGTTGTCGAGGCCTGCGGCGACGCGGTGAAGCACGTTCGCCCGGGGCAGCGCGTGGCGTTCTGTTTCGGTGGCACCGGCGCCGATCCGGGGACCTGTGCCGAACAGGCGCTGGTGCCCGAGGCTGCCCTGGTGCCCGTCCCCGACGGAGTCTCCGACGCCGAAGCGGCGGCCCTGCCGCTGGCCTGGATTACCGCCCGGGAAGCGCTGTTCGACCGTGGCGGGCTGCAGAAGGGCGACTATGTCCTGGTCCATGCGGCCAGTGGAGGAGTCGGACAGATGGCGGTCCAGCTGGCGCGGGCCGCCGGTGCCCGAGTGCTCGGGCTGGTGCGCAGCGATGCCGGTGTGGAGGTGATGCATGCCCTGGGGGCGGATCACGTGGACATCCGCAGTGACCGAGCCGCGACGGATATCGCCGCCTTCACTGACGGGCGTTATTTCGACCTGGTGCTGGATACCGTCGGCGGTGACACCTTCGTCGAGGGACTGGGGCAGATCCGCTTCGGCGGCCGCCTGGTGACCCTGCTGGCACCCCCCGACGGCATGGACTGGAACCCGGCGCGGCTGCAGAACGCGGCCATCCATCTGGAGCTGATGCTCACCCCGATGCTGCAGCGCAGCCGGACGGGGCTGGCGCGCCAGGCGAAGGTCGTGGCCGATGGCCTCGCGCGACTGGCCGCCGGTACTCTGGAGGTCAATGTCGAGGATGTCCTGCCGCTGGCGCAGACCGCGGAGGCGCACCGGCGGATCGAGGCCGGCGGGCGCCGGGGCAAGCTGGTGCTGCGTATCCCCGATTGAGGCGGGCCCGATTGAGGCGGGCCTGACTGAGAAGCCGGTTGTTCAGCCGCCGAAAAGGTGGCTGAATACCCGCGCACCGCCGATGTAGGTGCCGGCGGCGGAGCCCAGGGTGGTCAGCAGAAACACGAGCAGCACGCGGGAGACGCGGTTTTGCCACCACCCGCGGGCGTGGGTGGTGTCCTGGCGCAGGCGGGCAAAATCGGACACGCGGGGCTTGCGCAGGAAGATCTCCGCGGCGGCGGCGACAAAACCGACACCGATGGTGGGGTTCAGGGAGGTCAGCGGGGCGGCCAGCGCGGCGGTCAGGAGGGTCAGCGGATGGGCCAGGGCGATCGCCGCTCCCACCGCGGCCAGGCCGCCATTGATGACCACCCAGTCGATGATCATCCGGATGCCGATGTCGGGGTTGCGCAGGAATCCGATCACGAAGCCGGTGAGGATCACCCCGACCACGACCCACGGGATGACCTTCGGCCAGCGGGCCTTCGGCGGGGCCTGGTCGAGTTCGTCCAGGATCTCGTCGGGCGGCCGTTGCTGCTGACCGACCTGTTCGGCGATGCCGGCCAGATGCCCGGCGCCGACCACTGCGAGGATGCGCCGGTGCTCACCGCTGGCGGCCATGCGGCGCAGATGCGCGGCCATGTACAGGTCGCGTTCGTGGATCAGCGTGCCGTACAGGGCCTCCGACTGTTCGGCGAACTCGCTGAAGGTGTTTTCCAGCATGTCGCCTTCCTTCAGACGCTCGATCTCGCTCTCGTCGATCTTTTCGCGGCTGAGCACGCTGCCCAGCAGGCCGCCGACCAGGCCCATGCGCTGCCACCACGGCACGGCCCGGTAGGTGCGTCGGAGGGTCAGTCCGAGGTCGCGGTCGATCAGCGCCAGCGGCACGCCCTGATCCAGGGCGCCGTCCATGGCCGCGCGCATTTCCGCCCCCGGCTCAATCCCGTACTGCTCGGCCAGACGCTGCTGATAGGCCCCCAGGGCGAGACTGGCGGCGATCATCGGGGCCTGGCCCTGACGGATCACGCTGAACAGGTCCATCCGGCCCAGCGCATCCGGGTCCAGCATGGCCCGCTGGCGGCTCTCGCACAGCTCGATGGCGACCGCGTCGAAGCTTTCGGTGTCGATCAGGCTGCGTACCCGGTCCGCGCTGGCCCGCGAGACATGGGCGGTGCCCAGCAGCACGACCTCGGTGTCCCCCAGCTGCAGTACGCGATGGGGTTCGCTGGCGATCAGGTCCTCGACGTTCGGAGTCATGTTCGGGCCGGTGGGCTGTTTTCGGGTGATCGAATCCTATCAGGCTCGTTCGCCGCCTGCCGGTTCACGGGGCGGGCCGCAACGGCTCACCCGGGGTCTCCGGCCCGTCCGCCGGGCCGCGCAGGGAGTCCAGACGCTCCAGCACGCGCCGGCCGCGTTCACGGGCGCTGCGCAGCCCGGCGTGTTCGGGATCGAGTTCCAGGGCGCGTTCCCAGGTGTCCAGGGCGTCGTGAATGCGGCCGGCGGCGTAATGCGCGCTACCCTGTTCCAGCAGCTCGGCCGTGTGTGCGTCGCGTTGTTCTTCCCAGCGCTCGCACAGGGCATCGTGGCGGTCGCGAGCGCTGTCACCCAGGCGGTCGGTGGCGATATTGCGGCAATGCTGCCGGGCCGCGATCAGGTCCTCCTCGTCCAGCGCGCGTTCCAGTGCATCCAGCAACGCCGTGCTGTCTTCCTGATTCACTGGTTCGGGGTCCGGCCGGAGCTCGGCTTCCAGCTCGGCGATGCGCCGGTCGCGTTCCGGGTCGGGTTCGAGTTCGCGCGCCAGTCGCAGACGCTCCAGTGCGGTCTCGGGGGCGGCGTCGCGGGCATCGCGGTCGAGCTCGGCGGCGAGGCGGGCGCCACGGCGGCGCAGATCGTCGATGTTTTCGGGCAGGGTGTCGTTGTCACGCGCCAGCGGCTGCATGATGTCCAGCAGTCGCAGGCGTTCGGCCAGGGCCTGCGCCTCCATCACTCGGTGGCGGCGCTCCAGGGCGCTGAGACCGGTTCGGCGGTCACGTTCCAGCTCGGCGATGCGGCGCTGGCGTTCCTCGCTGGCCGGCAGTCGGGCATCGGCCTCCTCAAGGATGTCCAGGGCCCGCCCCACGGCACCTTCGGCCGCCTGGTTCCCGGCCTCGCGCAGGGCGTTCTCGGCGGCCTCGGCCGCGCGGGCCTCGATGGTCTCGCGACGGTCTTTGCGCGCTGCCCGCTCCTCGTCGGGCAGCGCGTCGAGGGTTTCCAGTGCCGCGCGATATTCGCCTTCGGCCACCAGCCGATCGACGCGCGTGTCGGGGTCCTGGAGCGGTTCCAGCAGGGCGCAGCCGTGCAGCGTGGCGAGCGCCAGCAGCACCGCGAGCAGGGTGTAACGGATCCGGCGTCGAATCATGCCGTGGTCCGCGAGGGGTGCACCCGCACCACGTCGACCGGCTCGCTCAGGCCGTGGAGGGCATGCTGGCCGAGGTCTTCCTGCACCAGCTTCCCGGTGTTGTGCTGGCTCATGTGAGGATGCTCCATGAAATCGCGAGTGGTGACGAGGCCCCCGGGGGGCGCGATGGTCACCAGGCGGGCGGCCAGATTGACCGTCTCGCCCACCACCGTGAACTGCATGCGTTCCCGGGCCCCCATGTTGCCTGCCAGCATCTCGCCGGCATACAGGCCGATGCGGAATTCCACCCGCCGTTCGCCGCGTGCTTCGCGCTCCGCATTGATGCCGGCGATGGTGTCCAGCAGCGCCAGGCCGGTACGCAGGGCGGTGATGCGGTGGTCGGGGTCGGGCCGGGCCGCGCCGAAGACCGCCATTGTGCAGTCTCCCATGTACTTGTCCACCGTGCCGCCGTGCTCCGCGATGCACTCGGTCATGGGGCCGAAGAACTCGTTGAGCATGCGTCCGAGTGCCTCCGGGGTGCACTGCTGGGACAGGGCGGTGTAGCCGGTGATGTCGGCGAACAGCACCGAGCCCTCGACCGCGCGGCCGCCCAGCTCCACGCGGTCCAGGTTGTCGAGGATGTCCTCGGCCACGCCGGTGGAGACATAGCGTCGCAGCGCGGCCTCGACCTGGTCCTTGCGCAGCAGATCGTGGGCCATGGTGTTGAACGCCTCGGTCAGCTGGGTGATCTCGTCGCGCCGCAGCACCACCCGCGGGTCGTCCTGGTCGTCCGGGCCGGGCTGCATGCGTTCGCGCATGGATTCCGCCAGGCGTTCCAGCGGGCGCACCAGGCGCTTGGAGATGTCGATGGCGAGGATCAAGCTCAGCAGGAACACGATCGCGGCGGTGATGACGCCCGCATTGACGGTGTTGCGCATCAGTTCCTGCATCGGTGCCGAGTCGATCCGGGCCTCGATGTAACCCACCTGGACGTCCTGGAACCTCACTTCTCGCCGGTAGGGTTCGGCCCCGGCAGTCAGCGGCCACACCCCGTCGGCGGCGTCGTCGGCTGGCGGCGACCCGGCCGCGGCGACCCGGCCGCGGTCGATGGCATAGGCGGCAATGTACTCGACCCGACCGTCCTCGACCAGCGAGTTGAGGAGGGTTTCCAGCGTGAGGTGGTCTTCGGCGAGGATCAGTTCACCCGAGGTGCGGGCCACCGGAGCCACGGTCAGTTCCGCCTGGGCCTGGATCTGGTTGTTCAGCACCGTGCTGACCTGGCTGAGGATTACCCATGCCAGCACGCCGATCCCGGTCAGGGTGAGCCCGGCGATGACCGCGACGATCTTCCAGGCGATCGGCAGATAGCGGGGCGTGAAATCCGCGGCGCGCCACTGTTCCGGTCGGCCCCCGCGACGGAACAGCCGCATCATGCCGACGCTCCGGATCCCGGCGGGTCGAGATGTTCGGTGATCCAGGCATGCCAGACGGCCTGCAGCTGCGGGGTGCGGGCCGCGATCGCCGGGCGGCGGGCCAGATCGCGGCGGAATACCGGTGCGCCGGACAGGTCCGCCATCGCGCCGCCCGCACGTTCCAGCATCAGGGTGCCGGCGGTGCTGTCCCACAGCGCCTGGCCACCGTGCAGGTACAGATCCGCACGCCCGGCCGCCAGCCATGCCCATTCCAGGGCGCAGGCGCCCAGGTTGCGCTGCGAAGCGAACGGGGCCGCGTCCAGCAGCGCCCGTCCCAGGGTGCGGGGAACGCGCTTGTAGTCGACCAGGGCGATGCAGCGCCGGATTTCGGGTGGAGCGGTGGCGGCGGTGTCCGGCTCGCTGCCGTCCAGCAGCAGCGGGCCGTCCTCCGTGACGGAAAACAGTTCGCCGCGCACCGGGTCCAGGGTGGCCCCGTGGGTTACCCGCTGGCCCTCGATGCGTGCCAGGGAGATGGCGAAAAACGGCAGCCCGGTGGCGAAATTGCTGGTGCCGTCCAGGGGGTCCAGCAGCCAGAATGCCGGGGCCTCGTCGAGGACGCGCTGCTGTTCCGGTTCGTCCTGTTCCTCGCTGAGGACCGGTTCGTCGATGCCGCAGTCCCGCAACAGGTGGCGCACCGCGGCATCCGCGGCATGGTCGGCCGGGGTGATCACCGATCCGTCCGCCTTGTAGTCCACCCGTGTGCCGCTGGCGAAACGCGGCAGGAGCTCTTCCCGACCGATGGTCCGCAGGCCTTCCAGAAGGGCGGAGAATGGGATGCTGTTGCCGTTCATGCGGTTTCCTGGACGGGGCCGGGCCTCGTCTGTGCGGCGCCGGGACCCGGGGATGGCGGCACATCCGGCGGATCGGCGGGCGTTTGCGGTGTCAGTATGCGTATCATACCGATCCATGACCGGTGTGTTGATCCTGTTAGCCCTGGCCGCGCTGGTGGCCTACCTGAACGCCAACTGGCGGGCGCACGAGCGCGCGCGGCACATCGCGCGGCAGGCCTGCGACCGCGCCGGCGTGCAGTTCCTCGACAGCAGCGTGGTGCGGCGGCGGTTGCGGCCGGTGCGTCATCGGGGCAATCCGGTGCTGCGGCGCGAATACGTGTTCGAGTTTGCCGGCGACGGCGTGGAACGACGGCGGGGCTGGCTGATCCTGCGCGGGGCGGCGCTGGAGCGCATCACCCTGGACTGGCCCGAAGGCGGGCGAACGGTGGATGAAGTCGGAGGCGGCAGTCATGACTCTGAGTGAGTTGCGCTACGCGGTGGCCGTGGCCGATGCGCGGCATTTCGGCCGGGCGGCGGAGGCCTGTCACGTGTCGCAGCCGTCGCTGTCGGTGGCGGTGCGCAAGCTGGAGGACGAGCTGGGCGTTATGCTGTTCGAACGCGGCCACGGCGAGATCAGCGTGACGCCGGCCGGGGAGCGCGTGATCGCCCAGGCACGGCAGGTGCTTTCCGAGGCGGAGCAGCTGCGCAACGTGGCGGCGCAGAGCCAGGACCCGATGGTGGGGCCGCTGCGGCTCGGGGCGATCTACACTATCGCGCCGTACCTGCTGCCGGAGCTGATCCCGGTGCTGCACGAACGCGCGCCGCAGATGCCGCTGGTGATCGAGGAAAACTACACCAGCCGGCTGCGTGAACGCCTCAAGCAGGGCGATCTGGACGTCATCATCGTGTCGCTGCCGTTCGAGGAACCGGGGATCGTGACCCTGCCGCTGTATGACGAGCCGTTCGTCGGCGTTCTGCCGGGGAGTCATCCGCTGGCGGAGCGGGATACGGTCGAACTGCAGGAGATGGCGCAGGAGACCCTGCTGCTGCTGGGTGCGGGGCACTGTTTCCGCGATCAGGTGCTGGAACGCTGCCCGGAGTGTCAAAAAACCGTCACCGCGGACGGCAGCACCCCGAGCAACCTGGAGGGTTCCTCGCTGGAGACCATCCGCCACATGGTCGCCTCCGGGATGGGCGTGACCATCCTGCCGTGCACCGCCGCCGGGGCCGACCGCTACGCCCAGCGGCTGCTGGCGGTCCGGCGTTTCGAAGAGCCCGTGCCGTCGCGCCGCGTGGCGCTGGCCTGGCGCAGCCGGTTCCCGCGGCCGGAGGCGGTGGAGGCCCTGCGTCAGGCGATCCTGCAGACCCCGCTGACCTGCGTGGACTTCATCCGGCCGGGAGACGGCGACGGCTGACCCGCTGCCGGTCCGTCAGTGTCGGGCCAGCACCCGGTCGCGTCCCGAGGTCTTGGCCGCGTAAAGGGCCTCGTCAGCCGTCTGATAGAGGCTTTGCAGGGTCGTGTGGCGGCCCAGCGCGGCCACGCCGATGGAGGCGGTGACGGCGGCCACCCCGTCGCTTTCGACGGCGGCGTCCTCCTCGCCACGCGCGCAGACCCGCACGCCACCGATCGCCTGCCGGATCCGTTCGGCGCAGTCCATGCCGGCGCGCAGGTCCGCCCCGGGCAGGACCACGAGGAACTCCTCGCCACCCATGCGCACGGACAGGTCTGACTGACGGGTGGATTCGCGCAGGGTACGGGCCACCTCGCGCAGGATCTCGTCGCCCACGGTATGGCCGAAGCGATCGTTGAGCTGCTTGAAGTGGTCCAGATCCACCGCCAGCAGCGACATCGGGCGCTCCTGGCGCAGACAGTCGGCCAGCCACTGCTCGCCCTGGATCTCGAAGGCCCGCCGATTGCCCAGGCCGGTCAGCTCGTCGCGTTCCAGGTTGGCCCGCAGGCGGCGAAAGCGCCAGGCGTTGTGCAGGGCCGGGGCCGCCAGGCCGAGGATGGATTCCACCAGGGCCTGTTCCTGGTCGTCGAAGCGCCGGCCGCGCATCAGCACCAGGGAGCCGAGATCGGTGCCGTTGTAGCTGAGGGCGTATTCGATCCGATGGCGGTCCGCTTCTCCGCCTTCACGGATCTCGCCGTCGTCGGTGGAATAGATCCAGCCGCTGTGCTCCAGGTGGCCGACCAGATGCTCATTGATACGGTCGATCACCGCGCCCAGCTCCAGCGTGGCGGTTACCGTCTGGACGAATCCCAGGGCGTCCAGCGGCGCGTTGCGCTGCGGTCCCCCGCCGTTGCTGGAGACCAGGCGCAGATTGGTGGCGTTGTTGTCGCTGTTCATGGCTGCCTCACGGTGATCGATGATTCCTGTCCGAAGCAGAAGCGAGAACCGTGCCAGGTTCACAAAATGCTGTTTCCGAGTGGCTTTTTGCCAGTCGAGGCGGGCGGGGTGTCGGGTTGCCGGCACTTTTTTCGGGCGGGCCGGAAAAAATCCGCCGGGTCGACCGGCAAAAAGCGGCAGGATTTCGACGCCATTCAGGGTGGCGGCACGCCACGTGCACATCGAACGGCGTTTCCCTATGCTGCCGCACCGTACAGGCCACTGTGGGAGAAGCGCCGCCATGATCCGCATGCACAACGTCGAACTGCGACGCGGACGCCAGATCCTGCTGCAGGGGGCGGAACTCACCGTGCACCCCGGCTGGCGGGTCGGACTGACCGGCGCGAACGGTTCCGGCAAGTCCAGTCTGCTGGCCGCGCTGCAGGGGGAGCTGTCACTGGATGCCGGGTCCATCGAGCAGCCGGACGACTGGGTGGTCGCGCATCTGCCGCAGGAGGTTCCGGGCAGCGCGCGCCCGGCGGTGGAGTACGTGCTGGACGGGGACGCCGAACTGCGCGGGCTGCAGCGGCGCCTCGAGGAAGAACACGACGGGGCGGAGCAGGCGCGGCTGTACGCGCGCCTGGATGCGATCGACGGCTGGACCGCCGAGGCCCGAGCCCGGCGCCTGCTGGCCGGGCTCGGGTTTTCCGACGCGGACGGCGACCGGCCGATGTCGGATTTCTCCGGCGGCTGGCGCATGCGCCTGGGGCTGGCGCGCACCCTGATGACTCGCTCCGACCTGCTGCTGCTGGACGAACCCACCAACCACCTGGACGTGGAGACCATCGTCTGGCTGGAAGGCTGGCTGGCCCGCTATCCCGGCACCGTGATCGTGATCGCCCACGACCGGCGTTTCCTCGACGCCGTGGTCACGCATATCGCCCATATCGAACGCGGCGCCCTGACCCTGTACAGCGGCGGCTACACTCAAGCCGAGGCCCGGCGCGCCGAGGCCATGGCGCAGAGCGAGGCGGCCGCGGCGAAGGTGGCCGCGGAACGCGCCCATCTGGAGCAGTTCGTGCGGCGTTTCCGTGCCAAGGCCAGCAAGGCGCGCCAGGCCCAGAGCCGGCTCAAGCGGCTGGAGGCGCTGGAGGACGTCGCGGTGATCCGCGCGGCGCGCCCGGTGCACCTGCACATCCCGTCGCCCCAGCGGCTGCCCGACCCCCTGCTGGCCCTGGACCACGCGACCGTGGGCCATGGCGAGTCGCGGCGTCTGCATCCGGCCAGCCTGCGGCTGCGCCCGGAGGACCGGGTCGGGATCCTTGGTCCCAACGGTGCCGGAAAATCGACGCTGCTGGCCCTGCTGGCCGGCGAGCTGGAGCCGGATACCGGCGAACGGCAGCCGGCCCCGGACCTGCGCATCGGTTATTTCGCCCAGCATCAGCGCGAGCAGCTGGACCTGGCCGCCTCGCCGCTGGCGCATCTGCAGCGGCAGGATTCGCGCGCTGCGGAACAGGACCTGCGCAATTTCCTCGGTGGGCTGGGGTTTGGCGGCGAGCGGGCCGACCGTCCGGTGGGCGAGTGCTCCGGGGGCGAGCGCGTGCGCCTGGTGCTGGCACAGCTGATGTGGCAGGCGCCATCGCTGCTGCTGCTCGACGAACCCACCAACCACCTGGATCTGGACATGCGCGAGGCGCTGGGCGAGGCGCTGGAGGCCTACGCCGGGGGACTGGTGGTGGTGGCCCACGACCGCGAGCTCCTGGCGCGGGTCTGCGACCGCTTCTGGCGGGTGGAGGACGGTCATCTGAGCGAATTCGACGGCGATCTCGATGACTATGCCCGTGAACTCCAGGAGCGTCGGAGCCGGGATGAAGCGGGACCGGAACCGGCCGGGCCGGGTGGTGCGGCGGTGGCTTCCGGAGATGAAGCCGGGGGTGGCCCGGCGTTGTCGCAGAAGGACCGCCGGCGCGAGGCGGCGCGGGCCCGCGAGGCCCTCAAGCCCCTGCAGCAGCGGGCCGACCGCGCCGAGGCGGAGTGCGCGCGCCTGCAGGAGCGGCTGGACGCGATCGAGGCCGAACTGGCTGACGGCGAGCTGTACACCGGTGATGCCGAGGCCGCAGACCGCCTGGCGGCGCTGACGCGCGAGCAGGGCGAGCTGCGTCGCCGGCTGGAGGACCACGAAGGGGAATGGATGGAGGCCATGGAGGCCCTGGAAGCGGCACGCCCCGATGCCGGAGGCTCCCCGGCGGGGAAGTGAAAGGCCGACCCTTGAACTCGGAAATTTTCGGGTCTATATAAACGGGTGAGTGCAACGAAACGAGGAGTCATGCGATGAACGCACAGGAGCTGAATCGTCGTTGTGTCGAACTCTTCCATCACCCGGACGCGCAGAACCACATGTGGCATCCGCGGATGTTCTGGGAGACGAATCAGGTCGAGAACCCGAAGCCCGAGGACCTGCAGCGGCCGAAGGTGGATCTGCGCGAACTCGAGGTCCTGCTGTCCGAGGTCACGCACCAGCCCTCGGAATGCGCGGACGAGCTGGAAAGGGAAGAGCCGGGTCGCGTGTCGCTGATCCGGCACATGACCGATCGCGGCGACATGCCGTTTCTGCATCGCCCGCATTGAACAACGCCGGGGTTGTCCGGTGCCGGATCGGCTAGGGGCTGGCCTCCTGCATGGTGGGGTGGGTCATGGCCGCAGGAGGCCGGCCCTCCGGCCGATGGCGGCGGTGGGCCGGTCCCCGGCCGTTGGTGCAGCGGTTGGGCCTGATCGGCCAGGGGGCTGGCCTCCTGCGGGGGGGTGTGGATGGGTGCCCGTTCGGTAGGAGGCCGGCCCTCCGGCCGATGGGGGTCCGGCGCCGTGATCGGCCAGGGGGCTGGCCTCCTGCGCGGTGGGCCGGATCATGGCCGTAGGAGGCCGGCCCTCCGGCCGATGGGAGCTGGCGCCGTGATCGGCCAGAGGCTGGCCTCCTACTGGATGATGAAGTTGGAGAAGTACAGGGCGTCGATCAGCGGGGCGCCGGTAAGCTCTTCCATGATCTCGCGCAGCTCCTCCACCGCTTCGTCGCGCAGCGCCTCGCGGCCGTCACTGCGGCGTACCTCAGCAGGGTCGCGCCCGCCCATGACGTGGATCAGCCGGTCGCGGACCGCGGGCATGTGGTGGCGCACCTGGTCCGCGTCTTCCTGCGAGGCGGTCTCCAGCTGGATGTTCGTCTGCAGGTAACGGGCCGCGCCGGGGTCCTCGAGGTTGACCACCAGGCTGTCCAGGGTTACGTAGCGCGAATCGCCGTCTTCCGCTGAGGCCGGGACGGCGGCGAGCGCCAGCAATACAAGCAGGATCAGGGCCGGGAGCCCGGTGCGGGGGACGGGGTGTTTCATGGATCGGGGCATTATGTCGGTCTCGGTTCGGGGATGGATGTCGCGACCGCCGCCGCGCGGCGATGGGGCTGCTGGCGGAAATAACCCGCCATTTCCTCGTAGACTGCGGGCAGGTCCCGCCGCAGGCGGTCGGGCTCGAAGAAGAAGGCCTCGGCGGCCACCGCGAGGAATTCCTCGGGCGCGGTGGCGGCATAGGGATCCAGCGGCAGATCCTCCTCGGAGACGCCCGGGGCGTCGACCCGGGCGTTGAACCATTCCCAGGCCTCGCTGAAGGCGGCGGTCCAGGCGGCCGGGTCGCGGTCGCGCGGCAGCGGCGGGAAGCCGTTCACGTCGCCGTTGCCGCCGTCCAGGATATGCGTCACCTCGTGCACCACCACCGCGCCGTGCTCGAGGACGTCATTCCACGACAGGATCACCGGTCCCCGCTCCCAGGCCTCGCCGGCCTGGGGCATTGCGCCCCGGTGCACGATGCCGTCCTCGTCCACCCATTCGTGATCGGGCACGAAGGTGTCGGGGTAGATGAGCACGGTGTGCCAGTCACGATAGGGCTCGAGACCCAGTTCCAGCACCGGCAGGGCGGCGTAGGCGGCGATCACGTGGCATTGCCAGGGTTCCGGTTCGTGGTCGATCCCGACGAACTCCTTGCTGCCCAGCAGGCCCTCGATGCGTTCGCGCAGGTGTTCGGCCTCCGCGGTGTTCAGGGTGCGGATGAACGGGACCCGCCGACGCAGGTCGGTCCATTCGGTGTCTGCCAGGGTCACGCGCCGCCCGTCGCCCGCCCGGGGCGGGCGGCCCAGGCTGCGCAGCCAGTCTCCCAGGCGTCGGGGCAGGGGCAGGTTCACGATGGATGCGGATCCGAAAGGATGAATGACCAAACTGCCAGAACCCGGGCGCGCTGCAAAGCGCACCCCGGGAAGTGCACGGGAAAACGCGGGTGTCTGCCCGGTCCCGGTGTTACCCCAGGGCCTGGCAGAGGTCGTCGATCAGGTCCTGCGGGTCTTCCAGGCCGACCGACAGGCGCACCATCGAGCCGGTGATCCCGCGGCGTTCGCGTTCCTCCGGCGACACGCCGTGATGGGTGGTGGTGACCGGCTGGGTCACCAGGCTCTCGGTGCCGCCCAGACTGGGCGCGATGGCGAACAGGCGCAGGCGGTCGACCACCGCGCTGGTACCGTCAGTGTCGGCATCCAGTTCGAGGGTGAGCATGCCGCCGAAGCCGTGCATCTGCTCGCACGCGAGTGCATGGCCGGGATCCTCCGGCAGGCCCGGGTAGCGCACGCGCGCGACCTTCGGATGGCCCTGCATCGCCTCGGCGATGGCCCGTGCCGAGGCGTTCTGGTGGCGGACCCGCACCACCAGCGTGTGCAGGCTGCGGGCCAGCTGCGCGCAGGTCTCCGGGGAGGGCGTGGAGCCCAGGTTCTTGCGCCAGCCAGCCACGGTCCCGATGTTCTCCGTCGAGCCCATCAGGGCCCCGGCGGTCAGGTCGGAATGCCCGCCAAGGTACTTGGTGGCGCTGTGGCTGACCAGGTCGGCCCCCAGTGCCAGCGGGTTCTGGTTCACCGGTGAGGCAAAGGTGTTGTCGACCGCGAGCAGCGCGCCATGGGCGTGCGCCCGCTCGGCGATCTTGCCGATCGGGAACACCTCCAGCGCCGGATTGGTCGGGGTCTCCAGGAACACCAGTCCGGCACCCTGTTCCAGGCAGGCGTCCAGATGGTCGAGCTCGTCGCCCAGCAGGAACTGCGTGCGGATGCCGAGTTGCGGCAGCTGCTCCGAGAGCAGTTCCATGGTCCCGCCGTAGGCATCGCCGATGCAGACGACCCCCTCGCGGCCCAGGGCCAGGAACAGCGCGGTCTCCGCCGCCATGCCCGAGCTGAATACCAGCGCGGCCTCGGCCCCCTCGAGACTGGCGAGCTTGGACTCCACGCTGCGGATAGTCGGATTCATGCCGTAGCGGGTGTACAGGCTCCCGCTGGTGCGGCCCTCCACCACGTCCAGGATTGCCGCGGTCGAGCGGTACTTGAAGGTGGTGGTGGGATAAATCGGCGTCAGTGCGCTGCCATGGGCATCGCCGATCTCGCCGGCGTGGACGCAGCGGGTGGACAGGCGGCGGTCGTCGGATTCGGCCATCGACAGGCTCCCGGTCGCGAGGGGTGTGGTTCGGCTCAGGCACGCCTGGCCGCGCCGGGCCATTCTAACCGTCGGTCAGGCGTGGCGCAGGGTGCCGTCGAAATAGCGCTGCAGGAAGGTATCGAAGTCCAGGGTGTCGGCGGCCTCGATCTCGGCCTGTTCGGCCAGGCTCTGGCGCGCCAGGGCCTCCAGCATGTCGGCGCGCGGCAGCGGCCCGTTGGAGCGGAACGCCTCGCGGTGCTGGGCCGACAGGCGCCGGGCGTGCACGTGGAACCCCTCCTCGCGCGCCATCATGTCTTCCAGCATGCGCGCCGACGGGGTCAGGTCGGCCTGCTCGACCTTGCCCCACTGCTCGCTGAGAGCGCGGCGGTAGGGGTCGCCCGGGCGGTCCTGGTCGAGCACGGCGGCCACCGGGCGCATCAGCGCCAGCAGTTCGCGCGCCCAGTCCGCCAGCGCGGTATCGCCCTGCGGACGCTGGAGTTCCAGTCCGGGGCGCCGGCCATAGTGCGCCACCTGCAGCAGATTGGCGTCGATCGCGTCCAGCTCGCCCGGGCCGAACGCGGGGCTGGGCTGCAGCAGGCAGGCCAGCGCAAAGGTCTCGAGAAAGCGCAGCTGGGTCTCGTCCACGCCGAGCGGGTGCTGCGCGTTGATGTCCACCGAGCGCAGTTCCACGTACTCGATCCCGCGCGCCTCCAGCGCGTCGGTGGGCTTTTCGAAGCGCTCCAGCGGCTGTTTGGGCCGCACGGTGGAGTAGTATTCGTTCTCGATCTGCAGGATGTTGGCGTTCAGCTGGCGGTATTCGCCGTCGACCTTGACCCCCAGCGCCTCCCATTCGGGGCTGGGGGTGTTGATCGCGCAGCGCAGCGAATCGACGTACCCGGCCAGCGTGTTGTAGTCCGCCTTGATGCCGGTGTCCGCCTCCTTGCGGTTGGTGTAGCCGATGTCGCCCATGCGCAGGCTGGTGGCATGCGGCAGGTAGCTGGTGTCGTCGTCGAAGTCCTCCAGCGTGGTGCCATGGCCTTCGAGAAACGAATTGCACACGGCCGGCGAGGCACCGAACAGATACGGCACCATCCAGCCAAAGCGCAGCAGGTTGCGGATCATGCCCATCATGCGCGCGTCGCGGAACTCGCGGGTGTCGGTCTCGCCCAGCACCTCGGCCAGCGCCGGCCAGAACTCCTCGCGCGGGGAGTAGTTGAAATGCACCCCGGCGATCACCTGCATCTTGCGCCCGTAGCGATGGCCCAGCCCCAAGCGATAAACCGTCTTCATGCGCCCGGCATTGGAGGGTCCGTAGTCGGCCACCGGGATCGCCGAGTCGTCGGCGGTCACGCAGGGCATGGAGGTGGACCACAGGATCTCGTCGCCCACGCTGGCGGCCGCGAACGCCTGCAGGTCGTGGAGGAAGCCGAGGGTCTCGCGGACATCCTCGAACGGCGGGGTCACGAACTCCAGCAGCGCCTCGGAATAGTCCGTGGTGATGTAGGGATGGGTCAGAGCCGACCCCAGCGCCGGCGGATGCGGCGTCTGCGCCGGGCCGCCCTCCGGACTCACGCGCAGGGTTTCCTTTTCCAGGCCGATGCGGCCGTGCAGGCTGCCGGCGGGCAGTATTTCCGCCAGTCGCCCCACCAGGGCCTGCAGATTGCGTTCGTCGCTTCCCACGTGCGGACCGCCTTGCTGGATCGAACTTGGTGGATGAAGACGCGGAAAATACCGGATTGTTCCTCGCCGGTCACCGGACGACCGGTGGCGGTTCTCTTCGTGCCGCCCGGCCGGTATATTAGAAACGGCTGATGTTAGCATGGAGACCCGCATGAGCAAGCCACCCCCCGAAACCGACCCGCGCGACCTGAGCGACCGCGTCATCGACTTCCTGCGCGCGCCGGCCACCCTGCTGTTCCTGGCCGGACTGGTCATTGGCGGTCTGGGCGTCCACTGGCTCTCGGACCCCGAGGTACCGGAAGGGATGCTGCTGGTCACGGTGCACAACGACACCGACGAGATGATCGAAGCCATCCATTTCAGCTTCAGTCACGACCAGAGCCTGAGCGAGTTGCGCGAAGGGCGCATCCGGCCCGGCGAGCGCCGCGACGTGGCACTCAACCACCCGCCGGCAGCCGGTTTCAACATGGAAGTGCGCTACGCCGATGGCGAGACCCAGTCCTTCTGCGCCAACCGGGGCGTCGAGGGCCGGCGCCAGGCAGTGCGACTCTACCGCTGAGGACCCCCGCGTTCCGGCACCATGGGGCGTCCAGGGACCGGCTAACGCCGTTGATGGACAGCCATCACCCGGCTGTCCTAAAGTCAGGAAGCTCAGGGGAGTAGTCACCCCGTCCTTCGGCGACGGGGGCCTGCGTCAACATCATTGGCCCGCAGGGGCCGTGGCGCAGGCAGCCGCATCCGGCCCGACGAGACCTGTGGCATGGATCTCCGGGCCGCCGTAACGGCGGCGGGCGTGCTCATGGCCGGGCGGCGGAGGTCGATGCCACCGGTCATCGCCCGCCCGGCCCGGATCGCCCGTCATGGAGCTGTTCCTTCTTTCCGTGTTGACCATGGCCGTGGCCGAGATCGGCGACCGGTCGATGTTCCTGGCCGCCTTGTTCGGGCTGCGCTGTCACCGCCTGTGGCCGGTGTTCTGGGGCATGACCGCCGGGCTGTTCGCCAACCAGCTGGTGTCGGCCGTGGCCTCCGGCAGCCTGGTGCCGGTGGTGCTGGGCGCGACCCTGGGGATCCTGCTGATCACCGTGCCCGGGCTGCTGCTGGGGCGGCGCTTTGCCGAGCGCATGCCCGTGCACACGCTGCGCTGGTTCGCCGCGGCGCTGTTCCTGCTGATCGGTCTGTGGAGCCTGCTGGAGGCGCTGGGATGGATGCCCGATCTCGGCCTGCCGGACTTCTCCGGCGCCCTGCTGGAGGCCGCCGGCCGGAGCGCCGAGTGATTCCGGCGAGGAGGGCCGCTACCGTTCGCTTTTGTCGTCGGGTTTTCGCGAAAATCCGCGATTTTCATTCGATTGCCTCGATGGGATCATCATCCGGGTGAACCATCCGGAGGAATGGCCATGAGTCTGCTGATCAACGGTGAGCTGCGCGAAGGCTGGCTGGAGGAGGAATCCGACGAGAACGGCGATTTCGTACGCCAGGATCAGCAGTACCGCAACTACGTGACCGCCGACGGCAGCCCCGGCCCGCTGGGCGAGGGCGGTTTCACCGCGGCTTCCGGGCGCTATCACCTGTACGTGTCGTATGCCTGTCCGTGGGCGCACCGTGCGCTGATCCTGCGCAGGCTGAAGGGCCTGGAGCCGCACATCGGGCTGTCGGTGGTGCACCACTACATGGGCGATGCCGGCTGGTCATTCGATGACTGCGACGGCTGCACCGGGGACCGGGTGCACGGCTCGCGTTACATGCACGAGCTCTACACCCGCACCGATCCGCACTACACCGGCATCGTCACCGTGCCGGTGCTGTTCGATACCGAACGCGACCGCATTGCCAACAACGAGTCGCTGGATCTGGTGCGCATGTTCAACAGCGCCTTCGATCACATCACCGGCAACACCCTGGATTTTTACCCGGAAGATCTGCGCGAGGAGATCCATGCGGTCAACGAGCGGGTGTACGAGAACGTGAACAACGGGGTCTATCGCTGCGGCTTCGCGACCACGCAGAAGGCCTATGATGCCGCCTTCGACCGCTTGTTCGAGACCCTCGACTGGCTGGAGCAGCGCCTCGCGCGCCAGCCGTTCCTGGCCGGCGAACGCCTGACCGAGGCGGACTGGCGACTGTTCACCACGCTGCTGCGTTTCGATCCGGTGTACTACAGCCACTTCAAGTGCAACCGCCAGCGGCTGACGGATTTCCCGAACCTGTCCGCCTATCTGCGCATGCTCTACCAGCGCCCGGGCGTGGCCGAGACCGTGCGCATGGACCACATCAAGGCGCACTATTACGGTTCGCACCCGATGCTGAATCCGTCGGGCATCGTGCCGAAGGGGCCGGTCATCGATCTCGACGCCGTGCACGGGCGGCCGCTGGGCGCCCTGCCGCTGGCCTTGCGGAACCCGGGCGAATGAACCGGGTCGGTTTGTCATGTACAAGCACCCGCCCGCCGGGCGGCCCCGTCCGGCGGGTGGCGTGATGAAAGGAGTCCATTGGTGAAGGCAAGCGGGATCATCGGCGGCATCCTCGCCCTCGCCCTGGCGGCGGGCGGGGCGTGGTGGCTGCAGCAGCAGGACGATGCCGGGGCCGCGCGCGCGACCCTGCCGGCCTCCGGCGAGCGTGACGAACGCACGCCGGTGCGCGTCAGCGAGGTGGCGCCGCGCGAGTTCGAGACCGTGATCGAGGCGCTGGGCACGGTCGCCGCGCGGGAGTCGGTCACGCTGCGTGCGCCGGTGACCGCCCGGGTGGAATCACTGGAGTTCGAGGACGGCGAGCGCGTCGACGCGGGTGATGTCCTGGTGCGACTGCGCGCGGACGAGGAACGCGCGCGCCGTGACGAGGCCCGGGTGCGGGTGGAAGACGCTCGCCGCGAGCTGGCGCGGGTGCGTGACCGGGTACAGGACGGCATCGTGACCCGCCAGGAGGTCGACCAGCAGGCCTCGCGCCTGGCCGAGGCCCGGGCCGCCCTGGCCGCGGCCACCGCGCAGGTGGAGGACCGCACCATCCGGGCGCCCTTCACCGGCACCCTGGGCCTGCGCGAGGTGAGCCCCGGGGCCATGGTCTCGCCGGACACGGCCCTCGTGGAGCTGGACGACATCCGCACCGTGCGCCTCGATTTCCCGGTGCCGGAGCGCTTTGCCGCTTCCATCGAGCTGGGCATGCCGATCACCGGGCACAGTGCGGCCGGCGACTTCGCGGCCGACGTGACCGCGGTGAGCAATCGCATCGACGCGGGCACGCGCACCCTGAACGTGCGCGCGGTGGCCGACAACCCGGACGAACGCCTGCGCCCGGGCATGCTCGCCACGGTGCGCCTGGCGCTGGATCCGCAACAGGCGCCGGCGGTGCCCGAGGGCGCTGTGGTGCAGACCGCCGACCAGCACTTCGTCTTCCGCCTGCAGGAGGACGACACGGTCAGCCGCGACCGGATCCGCGTCGGTCGGCGGTCCCCCGGCTGGGTGGAGGTGCTGGACGGCGTCGAACCCGGCGACACCGTGGTCTCCGAGGGCGTCTCGCGGGTGCGTGACGGCACGACCGTGCGCGTGCTGGAGTCCGGAGACGACGGATGATCCTCTCGGATGTCGCCAATCGCCGGCCGGTACTGGCGATCGTCTTCAACCTGTTGCTGGTGACCTTCGGCCTGATCGCCTGGGATCAGCTGCCGCTGCGCGAATACCCCGACGTCGACCCGCCGGTGGTCACGGTGGATACCAACTATCCCGGCGGCAGCGCGGAGATCATCGAACGCGAGGTGACCCAGCGCCTGGAGGACCGTATCGCCGGGGTGGAGGGCATCCGCTACATGCAGTCCTCCAGCGACGACGGGCGCTCGCGCATCACGGTCGAGTTCGGTCTGGACCGCGATATCGACGCCGCCGCCAACGACGTGCGCGAGGCGGTCAGCCGGGCGCAGCGCAATCTGCCGGACGAGGTCGAGCCGCCACGCATCACCAAGGCCGACTCCGACTCCTCGCCCATCCTCTGGCTCAACCTCTCCAGCGACCGCATGAGCGCGCTGGAGCTGGCGGACTACGCCGACCGCAATCTGGTCGATCGACTGTCGGTGGTGGACGGCGTGGCTCTGGTGCGGCTGGGCGGGGCGCGCAGCTACGCGATGCGCATCTGGATCGACCGCGAGGCGCTGGCAGCGCGGGACCTGACCGTGCTGGAGATCCAGGATGCGCTGGAGCGGGAGAACGTCGAGCTGCCGGCCGGACGGCTGGATTCCGACGAGCGCGAGTTCCGTGTGCGCATCGACCGCAGCTACCGCACGCCCGGAGACTTCGAGAACCTGGTCCTGCGCCGCGGCGAGGACGGTCAGCTGGTACGCCTGGGCGACGTGGCCTCGGTCAACATCGGTGCGGATACCGAGCGCACCGAGTTCCGCGGCAATGGCGAGGACATGATCGGGCTGGGGATCATCCGCCAGTCCAATGCCAACGTGCTGGAGGTCGCCGGTGCGGTGAAGGCACTGGCGGCCGATCTGGAAGGCAGCCTGCCGGAAGGGACCTCGCTGGTTCCGACCTACGATGAATCGGTGTTCATCGAAGGGGCGTTGCAGGAGGTCTACGTGACCCTGGGGGTGGCGACGCTGGCGGTGGTCGCGGTGATCTACCTGTTCCTGGGCAGCTGGCGCGCCACGCTGATCCCGGCGGTGACCGTCCCGGTGGCCCTGACCGCGGCCTTCATCGGCATCAACCTGTTCGGCTTCTCGGTGAACCTGCTGACCCTGCTGGCCCTGGTGCTGGCGGTGGGGCTGGTGGTGGACGACGCCATCGTGATGCTGGAGAACATCCATCGGCGTATCGAGCGCGGGGAGCCGGGGCTGCTGGCCGCCTGGCGCGGGGCACGTCAGGTCGGTTTCGCGATCGTCGCCACCACCTCGGTGCTGGTGGCGGTGTTCGTGCCGCTGGCCTTCCTCGACGGCATGGTCGGGCGGCTGTTCTCCGAGTTCGCGATCGCGATGGCGATCGCCGTGGTGTTTTCCAGCATCGTGGCGCTGACCCTGGCGCCGGTGCTCTCCGGGCGCCTGATGCACAAGGGCGACGACGAGACCGGCGCGGCGCGCATGGTGGGCCGGGTATTTGGCGCTATCGAGGCCGGCTACGGGAAGCTGCTCTCCGGCGGGCTGCGCGTGTCCTGGCTGGTGGTCCCGCTGCTGGGCGGGGTGCTGGTCGGGGCCTGGTACCTGTTCGACAGCCTCCCCGAAGAATTCGCGCCGGAGGAAGATCGCGGCGCGTTCTTCGTGATGGTGGACGGGCCCGAGGGAGCGAGCTTCGACTACATGAGCCGGCAAATGGCCGAGGTGGAAGAGCGTCTGCAGCCGCTGATGAGCGAGGAAGGCGGGCCGATCCGGCGCGCGCTGGTGCGTACCCCGCGCGGGTTCGGCGGGGTGGAGACGGTCAACGACGGCTTCGTCATCGCGATCCTCGAGCACTGGGAGGACCGCGAACCTTCCGGGCGCGAGGTGATGAACTGGATCGAGGACAGCATCGGCGAGATGCCGGGCGTGCAGGCGCGCGCGGTGATGCGCCAGGGACTCAGCACTGGCGCGCCCGGGCCACCGGTGCAGTTCGTGATCTCCGGGCCCGACTTCGAGACCCTGGAAGAATGGGGCAACGCGGTGCTGGACGAGGTGCGCGACGTGGACGGCCTGCGCAACCTGCGCCTGGACTACGAGCCGACCCAGCCGCAGCTGAGCTTGAGCGTGGACCGCGACCGCGCCGGGGACCTGGGCATCTCCATGCGCGACATCGGCCGCACTCTGGACATCCTGCTGGGTGGCCGGGCGGTGACCCGCTGGCAGGACCGCGGTGAGGAATACGACGTGATTCTGGAGGGGCTGACCGATCAGCGGCGCACCACCGAGGCCATCGACAACATCCATCTGCGCGCCGAGTCCGGCGAGCTGGTGCCGCTGTCCAGCGTGGTGCGCTACGAGGAGCGTGCCGGGCCGGCGTCGCTGTCGCGCTACAACCGCGGCCGGGCAGTGACCCTGCAGGGCGGCGTGGGCGGCGAGCTGACGCTGGGCGAGGCGCTGGAGGTCCTGGATGCGGCGGCCGAACGGGTGCTGCCGGAGGAGGCCCGCATCGACTACAAGGGCCAGTCGCTGGATCTGCGCGAGGGCTCGGAGGCGATCCTGTTCGTGTTCGCGCTGGCGCTGCTGGTGGTGTTCCTGGTGCTCGCCGCGCAGTTCGAGAGTTTCGTGCACCCGTTCGTGATCATGCTGACCGTGCCCCTGGCCGTGGTGGGGGCCTTGCTGGGTCTGAGCCTGACCGGACAGACGCTGAATATCTACAGCCAGATCGGCATCGTGATGCTGATCGGACTGGCGGCGAAGAACGGCATCCTGATCGTCGAATTCGCCAACCAGCTGCGCGATCGCGGGCGCGAGTTCCGTGACGCGGTAATCGAGGCCGGTCGCCTGCGCCTGCGCCCGGTGCTGATGACCGCCCTGACCACCGTGGCCGGCTCCATCCCGCTGATCCTGGCCTCCGGCCCGGGCGAGGAGACCCGCTTCGTGATCGGGGTGGCGGTGTTCTCCGGCGTGCTGTTCGCCACCGTGTTCACCCTGTTCGTCATTCCGGCCACCTACTACCTGATCGCCCGCGGCACGACCTCCCCACTGGCCACCACACGGCGGCTGGAGTCCATGGATGAAGAGATCAGGGACGTCGACGGCGAAACCCGCCCGTAGGAGGCCGGCCCTCCGGCCGATGGCAGCGGTAGGCCGGCCCCGGCCGTCGAGGCACCGGACGGGCCTAATCGGCCAGGGGGCTGGCCTCCTACGGGGGGTGTCGATGGGTGCCCGTTGGGTAGGAGGCCGGCCCTCCGGCCGATGT